>WRDE01000201.1 GCA_009783605.1 Oscillospiraceae bacterium | reverse complement strand
TCGCTGTTGTTCATCGGCATGTCGATGATATCGGTGGCGGTGGCAAAGGTATAGGCGTTACCGCCCTCCACCATGATATTGCCCATCCGGTTTTTGTTGTCGCCGATATTTTGCAGCATGATATCCAGCGCTTCCTGGCGGGTGGCTTTATTTTTATTGGTGGAGAAGTCGGAATAGAGCATATTGCCGGCGGTCCCGATCGAAACGCCCCCCACGTTATACCGCTCAAAATCATTAAAGAAGGCGTTATAGAAACGGGGGGTGGATCTGGGGGTGATGGCGTTATAGGCGTACCAGATCCACATCATATTGTGGATCTCATTGGCCGGCGCCATCCAGGCAATCCGCCGGTCGGTGGTTTTCGGGGAATCGGACATGGTGGTATACCCGGAGAACAGCTTGGTCCGCCGGACCAGTGCGAAATCCACCTCCGGGAAAAGCGAGATGCCGTTGCCGGTGGCGAAGGAGACCAGCTCGTTGAAGGCCGATTTGCCGCCGAGTTTTCCCTCGAGGTTCAGACCGTTGGGAGCGGTGGCGTTCATGCCGCCGTTCATCCAGCCCTTGTAACGCAGATGGATGTTGCCGATCCCGCCGTCCTTAAGCTCCTGCAGCATCTCCCTCGCTTCGGTATAGGTGGTCATCGGGATATATTTGGTATAGGGGATGCCGTACCATTCGGCTTCCTGGTTCATCATGCCGAGGGTCTCAAAATAGAGGGGGGTATTTGCCTGTTTGGTCAGCTTGTCGGTCAGCACGCCGGTTTTTTCGAGATATTCCCGATAGGATTTGGCCATCCCCACATAGCTGGCGTCCTCATTATACAGCCGGCGGAACCGGAGGGTATAATTGCCCTTGTAGTTATTGCGGTTACGGTGCAGGAAGTTGCCGCCCTGCTTGGAATCGCCGCCGTAATTGGTGCTGCGGACGGTGTTGTAGGTGAAAACGGGATACACCGTCTCATAAGGGCTTTGCATCGCGCCGGTTTCGCTCTGGATAACCGCCATCGCGTCGCCCTCTTCGATAATCGCGAGATACCCCTTCCCCTTCGACTGCAGGCCGTAAACCGGCAGATAACAGGGCTGGCGCAACGATTTGTACTCCCAGGAGTTATACTGGGTGTAGTCCTCGCCGTAGACGCTCATGATGGTGGACATGGCGCCGGATTTGATACCGCCGCGGTTGAAGTGGATCAGCGAGCCGGAGCCGTCCGGGGTGAAGAGATATCCGCCGTTGGTCGCCCTGCCGCAGCCGAAATACTGCATCAGCGTGACCTTATTCAGCAGGAAATCCTCGCTGTTGTATTTGATGCCGGGATTGCCGTCTTCCTCGTCGGGGGTACCGGAACACAGCGATACCTTGATATCTCCGTCGTCGATGGTGATGTCGATGCCGAAGGTAAAGAGGGCCAGCACCCGGTCCGGCGGCTCATAGCCGGAGAGCCGGGCGTCCTCCTCGAAATCCTCCCAGGTATAGGTGTCGCCGGCTTCGGCGAACCATCCGGCCAGCAGGGTGCGCTCCCGCTCGGCGAGGCCGCGCAGCACATACAGCGGATAATCCCGCAGGCCGGGATAGTTTGTGAGCAGCGAGTTGCGGAAAGCGGGGCTGAGTTTCTCGTATTCATATTTGGTGTAATACGCTTTCAGCTTCCGGTAAGCCAGCTTGCCCTCCGCGTCGGTCCGCTTTGAAAGGGGCTCCAGCACCTTGGTCTCGAAGTTGTTGGCTTCCGCCGCCGGCGGCAGCAGTACCGGCTGGTCTAACTTGCCCATCTGGAAGTTGAACCGGATACCGTTGGACAGCACTTCGGTCTGGACCTGGGATTCGTCCCGGAGCACCGCGTCGGTATAGGTGTTCATCGTCTTGATGTTGCCGCGGTCGTCATAAAATGTGAAGGCCGCCATCGAGCAGATATAGGATTTCACGTCGTCGGAGGAGGGAGCCGAATAAAAATCATAAGGGGTGGAAAAATAATACTCCTTGGCGGCGGTATCGTAGATCGCCACCTCGGCCATCACCCGGTCGGCATACAGCACCAAACCATCGAGCTCCATAATCCATTCCATATATTGGATACGGTTTTCGGGAGAGGTATACCGGCCCCGGGCGACGGTGATTTTCCACTGTTTGGCCTCTTCCGGGGTGAGCTCCCCGGAAGCGAGCATCCCGTCGATATCGGGTTCGTCCTTAGGCGGATCCGGCAGCGCTTTTTTGACCGGATTGTTGGGATTGGCGGGGTCTTCGCCGTCGGCGGCACCATCGGCGGCACCATCGGCGGCACCATCGGTGCTTCCATCGGTGCTCTCTTCGGCATCTTCAGCGCCTTCGGCGGCCTCAACGGCGGAAATTTCCTCCGAACCGGGTTCGGGTTCTTCGGCCGCAACGCTGAAACCGACCGAACCGATTACCACGGTCAGCAGCGTAAGCAGTGCGAGGAGAAACGACAGTATACGCAATTTCATTCGGGGCGTCCTCCTTTACAATCGATAAATTAACTCGTCATATATGCCGGTGAAGAACCCCGTGATCTTGCCGGTAAGCGAGAAGAGCAGCAGGGTCAGGAACATGATGATTCCCATGCCGACGACCGAGAGTATGACGGTTATCATGTTTTTACTGAAATGGTAATCCTGGGTTACCATCGAGCCGAAGATGATCAGGAAGGCCATCCAGCCGTAGGCGAGGCTCTTAAAGAAGTTGATGAAGGCCTCCTCGTCCAACGACAGGAAATTGGTGGCGATGGTCACGGGGACTAAGATGAGAATCAACGGGATCAGCGCGTAGCAGGTGGCGATGAAGATATCCTTGAAGCTGCCCTCACCGCTCATCAGGGTGGTCAGCGACCAGGAAGCCACGCACCATAGAAGCACCGGGACGACCATGTTGATGACCTGGGAGGAGAGCCGGACGGTCTGGATGCCCGCCAGGTTGAACAGGTAGGCCGGGCCGGTGGCCTGATAGCAGAAGGATATGCAGGCGAGCCCGAGCAGCACAAAGGCCGCCCGGAGCGAGCCGCGTTTCTCCCGTTTTATCTCCCAGAAGCCGGCAATCGGGTGGAAGATCACCCGCATTCCGTAGAATAATTCCTGTTTGAGGGTGGTAGGAGTTCCGGTCACATGCTCGACGGCGTTGACCTTGTGGATGTATCTGCTGGCGTAACGGAGTGCGACGCCGATTAGCACGACCACGAGGAGGACCCAGGCGATATTGTCCCGCACGATTTCCGAGCGGTTAAACTTAAAGGCTTTGGAATACCCTTCCTTGTTCCGGGCTTCCTTGTAATACTTCATCGCCTCGGTATAATCCTGATTCCGCATATGGGCCTTGGCGATACCGATATACGCCTGTTCAAAATTGGAATTCTGCTTATGTATCTCCTTCCAGCAGGCGAGGGATTTATCAAAATCCCGTTCGGCGTCGGCCTGCAGCGCTTCTTCAAGCAGCGCGCCGTAATCGGTGCGGGTAAACCGGGAGATGGTGCCGTTGCCCTTATCCAAAATTAACAGATCACCGTTGAAATAGGTGGCGTCGGCCAGCATCGAGAAGACGCCGTTCTGACCGCCTTCGCCGCCGAAGGCGTAAAGCAGATTGCCCTGGTTGTCATAGGTAAACAGCTTCTGGCGCTCGGCGTCAACGAGGGTGTAGATGCCGGTGGAATCCGGTTTGACCGCTACCGCTACGATACTGGAGATAAAATAGCCCCACATATCGTAGTCGCCGCCGGGGGCGAGGCCGGAGCTGCCTTTCCGGATCAGCACGTCCTCGCCGTTGGGGTTCATCCGTTTGATTGGCGCGTTGTCCGAGCTGGGGTTGGACATATACCGCCACAGATCATAGGGATTCATCGAATTGGCGGTCAGCCAGATGAAATCACGGCCGTCCACCGCCATGTTGTTATAGACCCGGGGGATGATGCGGACCCGGGAGGCCAGCTGTTCCTCGGTCATGAACAGATCGGTGAACCAGCTCAAAACGCCGCCGGGGGCTTTCTGGGCGCCGTAGAAACCGACAAACTGGCCGTCGGCGCTGAGCTCGGCGATGCCTTTATTGTTGTTTTTAACGTTGACAAAGATCCGCCGGGAGCTGTCGACCACTACCTGACGCGGCCGCCACTCAAAATCCTCGTCCAGGATATCCGATTCGATCTCCCGGATCTCCTGGACCATTTCCTTGCGCCCGTCCTCCAGGATCCTGAGGATCACCACCCGGTTGTTACCGGTATCGGCGATATAGAAGGTGCTGTCCTCCAGCACGAATATCCCTTCCGGAGCGTTCAGCCCGTCGATCGCGGGGTCATCCGGAGTGGAAGCCAGCCAGTCGTTGTAATAGCCGCGGGGATTATCCATATAATACTGGAACTGCTCCTCGTCGAGCAGCTCCTGCTCGAGCATCTCTTCCAGAATGATCTGGATTTTGCTGCGCGGATCAAACTCCTCCGGCTCTTCCTCGGGCTCGTCGGTCCCGGGTTCCGCTTCGGGATCCTTAACGGGCGCTTTTGTCGCCTCGGGTTCTTCGCCTTCCTCAAATTCTTCTTCGTCTTCCTCGGGTTCTTCGGGAGGCTCCGGTATTTTATACAGATCCGCCAATTTCCGGTCGATATTGGCGGCGTTGGGGAAGACGGTGATCTCGTTCAATACCGTCATCTCCGGAGAAAGCATCAGGATCCGGTTCATGCCGGTGTCGGCGATATACAGGTTGCCGTCCAATCCGGTGACGAGGGCGGCGGGATCCCTGAGCGCGCCGGCGTTGAAATCGTTGCCGTTATACCGTCCCGCCGGCACATAGGCGTGGGGCGACG
>WRDE01000200.1 GCA_009783605.1 Oscillospiraceae bacterium | reverse complement strand
GTTAGCTTTTGTTGTTGCGGTGCCCTGGTTGTTACCACCCTGGTTTCCGCCCTGATTTCCACCCTGGTTTCCGCCCTGGTTTCCACCTTGATTTCCGCCCTGGTTGCCGCCAGCGGTTGTCGCAGCGGTCGTTGCAGCAGTTGTTGCAGCGGTTGTCGCGGCAGTTGTCGCGGCAGTTGTCGCAGCGGTTGTTGCAGCAGTGGTGATGATTTCTTCTTCGCCGAGATCAATAACGCCATCGCCTACGACAAATACGTTGTCATTGTCGATGTTGTGGGTCTCGGTATCTTTGCCGGTGCCCTCTTCCAGAGCGCAGTCATAAGCCTTGATCTCAAAGGAAACCGCTTCTAAGGAATCGTCCAGAACGTCGAAATCCACATAGAAGAAATCGCCTTTGGCGTCGGTCAGGCCAGTGTCATTGACAATAGCCATCTTCATCCAGCCATCGGTCCAGTCGCCTTCCATCATGGTGAAATCGCCCATGGTGACTTTGCCCTTGACTTTGCCGGGGACATCGAAGTAGATGCTGTCGACATCGATTTCGTCTTCGTCGACGGTGAACTCGAACATGCCTTGGATGTAGTGCAGGCCTTTGTCAGGGTTTTCATAGGTAACGGTGAGGCGCCAGCAATCGTCGTCATCATTCCATTTGATACCCTCAACAGTGAAGGTAATGGTCAGATCGGCGTCGTCAGCCGCGCTCGCGAAGGGGATGGCCCACAGAGCCATGAATGCGATGGCGAGGAACAGAGCAAGTGCTTTTTTCATTTTTCTTTTCTCCTTTTTTGGTATAGAATCACTTGGTTGTGTTCATTATAAATGAATTTAACCGTAAAGTCAATACCTATTTCGATATTAATTTTGGGATATTGGCGGTCATAATTCATAAAAATGACGAATAAAAATTGTATAAAACTTACAAAAAGGGTTTACTGCCCGGATTCGTCGGTCTTTTTGGCAATAATTTCCTGTTCCGGACCGCTTTTTTGCGGGGACTGCTGGATCCGGCGGACGATATACCGGGGGCGGCCTTTGACCTCGTCATAGATTTTGGCGATATACAGCCCGATGACGCTGAGGCTGAGCATAATGCCGCTGCCGATATACAGCTGGAGCAGGATGACGGTGGGGAAGCCGGGCAGGGCGTTGTGGGAGAAATACTGGATCAGCGTGTGGACCGACAGCCCGACCGCCAGCAGCCCCATCAGCAGCCCGAGCCAGAAGACGATAAAGAGCGGGGCGGCGGTGTAGGCGGTGATGGAATTGATGGCCAGCCGGATCAGCTGGCGGGTGGTGAATTTGGTGTCGCCGCCGGCCCGTGGGGCGATTTTGATCGGCAGCGCATACCGGCGGAACCCCACCCAGGCGGACAGCCCGCGGAAAAAGGTGTTGCTCTCGGGCAGCTGGCTGATCGCCTCCACCACCTTGCGGTCCAACAGCTTGAAATCCGAGGCGACCCCGATGTCGATGCCGGTGGATTTGCTGAAGGCGCGGTAAAAGAGCAGCGCCGCCAATTTCGACCCGATCGACTCCCGGCCCCGGTCGGCCTTGACCCCTTCCACCACGTCATATCCCTCGTCCCGCCAGAGCCGCACCATCTCCGGGATATAGGACGGCGGATGCTGCAGGTCGGAATCCATCACCACCGCCGCGCCGCTGAGCTCTTCGCCGCCGGGCGCGTCCGCGTTGTCGGAAAAATGCCGCAGCGCGGCATAGATGGCCGACTCCTTGCCGAAATTGCGGGCCAGCCGTACCACGGTAACGCCGCCCTGTTCGGCGGCCAGCCGGCACATCTCGTCCCAGCTGTCGTCCCGCGACCCGTCGTCCACCAACAAAAACCGGTGGTCAACCCTCGCCTCCCGCAGCGTATCGCGGACCGCGAGAACATTCTGATAGATAAAGCCGCCCTCGTTGTAAACAGGCATGATGATGGTGATCATAGGAATCCCCTCCGGGTAAATTGAAAATTGATAATTGAAAATTAATGGAGTTGTTTGCCGGATTCGGGGTTTGTGCGCTGATTCTACCCGGTTGCGGACAGCGAACAGGCGAAGTCGCGCTTTAGCGCACGAGCCCCAAAACAACCATCTCCTCCCCAAACCCCGGATCCTCTTCGGTCAGGGGGATTGAGCGTTCATATTTGCCGGCTACGTCTTCGGTGTCTAAGAATTGGGCCAGCGGGGTGCCGGCGATCATATTTTTGCGTTTTCCGGTCAGCAGGGTGATCCAGACTAAGGCGGCGGCGCTCAGCAGGGTGATGACGACGCCGATTGTGAGGCCCTGGGGCCGGAAGGACAGCTCTATTGTGTGCGGGCCTTTGGTGACCTCGAAAGCCAGCATGGCGCCGTCGTTGGGGCGGTTCTGGATATCTTCGGCGGACATTTTGGCGGTATCCACGCCGAAAACCTCGACGGTTTCGCCGTCGATTTTGGCGCTCCAGCCGGCGTCATAGGGGATCGAGGTGAAGACCACGCCGTCGGCCGAGGCGTTGATGTCGCCCTGGATCCAGCTGCTGCCGGAATCGGTGACGGTCAGCCCGTCGGCCCGGAGCCGGTCCATCGCGCCGTCGAAAACCGCTTCATCCAACCGCAGAACCAAGATGTTCCCCGACGCCGAGCTGTCGGCGGTCAGCGAGAATTCCACCGTGTCGCCGGCGTTCAGGTCGGCGTTGTAGAAGAAGGGTTCGTTGGTGGAGGGATCCTTGCTGATGGCGTTGCCTCTCCGGTCGGTGCAGGAGAGCTTGATACCCTTGGCGGCGCGGCAGTCCACAAACATCAGATAGGTGCCGTCCCGGTCCACCGGAACGGTGAACTGCGCGGTGCTGCCGGCGGCGGCGGGGGCGAAATTGAACCGGCTGGTCTCGGTGATGGTGACAGTGCCGGCGGGGGTATTTTCCTCGGCGGTGATCTGCTGGGGGATCAGGACCGGATCATAGATACCGGTCATCGCGGCATACAGATTGTTGATGGATTTGGCCGGATTGTAATAATCCGACGTATAGCTGCGGATGGTGCCGTCCACCCGGTACCCCACCGGCAGGGCATAGGGATTGCAGTAGACATACCGGGTGCTGGCCCCCTCGGTCACCTCGCCGATAAAGGACAAATAATCCGAATCCAAGTCGTTGGCCGGGTCGCAGATCACATACCGGATCCCCAGCAGCGAGTCGGTGGCCGGGTTATAGTTGCGGTAGAGGTAGCTGTTGACCCCGTTGACGGCATATCCCAGCCCGCCCATAAAGGAGGTGGCGTTATAGGAGTTGGAGGAGGCGAAGGTGGTGATGCCGCGGTAGTTATACAGGGCGGTATCCACGCAGGTGCGGCCGGACGAGCCGGGCATATGGCCGAGATCCATCCGGAAGAAGTCGGTATCCAACTCGGCTTTTCCGGTCTCCTGGGCCAGGGCGACGGCGGCCCGGTTGGCCCGGGTGTCGTCGTTGTCGACGTAGTTGCTGTGGGAGGTAAAATGCTCGTTGCCGTTCAGGGTTTTCAGCACCGAACCGGCGTTCAGCGTCAGCTCGACCGTCACCAACAGCAGCAGCAGCATATAGCCGGCCCGGGGCACCATTTTCCGCTTGGAGAGAACCGCCAGAACCAACAGATACAGCCCGATAAACAGCGCGCTGACCCAGATCTGCTCGAAATCGTAGACGTCGCCGCCGAATTTTTCCTCGATGATGAGATAGGCGAACAGCCCCGCCCCGGCGATGCCGAGCGAACGCGTCTCTAACTTGTCGATCCGCAGCAGCACCTCATAGGCGATCAGCACGATCACGAAACAATAGAGGAACGAGAAGCGGAAGGGCAGATCGTTGGGGGCGTGGAGGCCGTGGAAGATCAGGTTGGGCTGGTTGAACACAAAGCTGAGCCCCAGCGCCCCCGCCAGCCCGAGATAGGTCAGCCGGCGGCGGAGCGGGATGGCTTTCATCGTCGCGAAGACCGGCAGCGCCACGAAGGAGAGGAGGCCGGAGAAGATATTCGGCAGATTCGGCGGTTTGGACGACCGGATGGTGGGTATCGTGTCATACAGATGCCGGCCGAACAGGTCGAAGAAGTTGAAATCCGCCTTCAGATCCGGCAGCGAGCCGCCGGAAGCCGAGGTGGCACCCAACGACAGGTAAACCGGGATCACTAAGAAGGCCGCCACCCCGCCGGCCAGCAGCGAGCCGAGACAGAACCGCAGCAGGCTCTTGGAGCCCTGGCGGCCGGTCCGCTTCTCCCGCAGATGGAACACCGCGTAGTACAGCACAAGGAACAGGCAGAGCATAAAGGCGATATAATAGTTGACATAGAGGGCATACCCCAGCGTCAGCACATAGGGCAGATATTTGCCGGTTCGCATCAGGTGCTCAAAGGCCATGATCACCAACGGCAGCGCGATCAGCACGTCCAACCACATGACGCACCAGGAATAGGCCAGCACATACATCGACATGGCGTACATCATCGCCGCGATCACGGTCAATACCGAACGGCGGCGGTAGACATACTGGACGCAGAGGGCGAAGGCGGCGGCGCAGAGCACGTTTTTCAGCAGCGTGATGACAAAAATGCCCTCGGCCAGCAGATCCGGCGGGAACAGCACCAACAGCAGGTTGAGCGGGCTGGCGAGGTAATAGCCGAACAGCGGCAGGAAGCTGGTGCCGAGGCCGACTTCAAAGGTATAATAAGGGGAGGAGCCGGACAGCAGCATATCCCGCAGCTTGGACAGCAGCGGCGCGTACTGGAAATGCATGTCCACCGTCATGCCGGTATAGCCGCCGATGGGGTAGATGCCCATAAAGACATAGGCCAGCCCCATCGCCAGAAAGGTGATGATACCGGC
>WRDE01000199.1 GCA_009783605.1 Oscillospiraceae bacterium | reverse complement strand
CATAGGTCACCACCGAACCGCCCCGCTGGGACATCCCGTGGACCTCGCTGACCTTGACATCCAGCCCCTGCGATAGAAACGCGCTGCCCAAAATGCGGGAGGTCAGCAGCGTACCCTGCCCCCCGACGCCGACTATCATAATGTTCATGTGGAAATTAGTCCTTTCTATAAATTACCATGTATTAGTCATCACGCCTTATAAAATGCTCTGTATGTCCCGGAATATGGTTGATTCTTTCTTTTAAAAAAGAGGGATAAATGATCAGATCTTCTATTTTGTCAAGATTGATCCATTCAAACAGCACATGGCAGTTGTCCTTTGATTCAAAATAATCACCGGGAATATCCGATGGATTTCTTAAGGAAATTAAGTAATAAAACACAATGCCGTGCGCGTTCTTTTCGCCCCATTTCCAAAAAACTTCCTCCGTCCAGATAAGGCGGTCACATAGAATATCCGCACCCGTTTCCTCCTTGAATTCCCGGACAAGCGCTTGCTCAGAGGTTTCCCCGACCATGACATGGCCGCCGGGCAGCGCGTATTCCATACCGTCTTTTTCCCGTTGAACGAGCAAGTTATTCTCCCGGATCAAAACGCCGGCGGCTCTGAAATGACAAATGCTGCGTTCATCGGAAAACAACCAATCTTTTATCATGTTATCGCGCCGAACCTGCACATCTGCGCGCAGACCATGCAACCAACGCACAGTGTCGGGTCGATGGCGGCTTTGTTTTTGCCATCCACTGTCTTCATCGAGATCGACGGGCAGCCTACCTTCATGCACATTTTGCAGCCGGTGCAGGCGGTTTGGTCAACCGTTGCCGGCGGCGCATGCCGGACGGTTTTGAGCAGCGCGCAAGGTCGGCGGGTGATGATCATCGACGGCTCCTCCGCCGCCAGCTCTTGCTTGATAACCGCCTCGGTCGCCGCCAGGTCGTTGGGGTCCACCACCGCCACCCGGTTGATGCCGCAGGCTTTGGCCAACAGCTCCAGGTCGACCGCCACCGTCGGGTCGTTTTTGAGGGTGTAGCCAGTGGTGGGGTTGTGCTGGTGGCCGGTCATGCCGGTGATCGAGTTGTCTAATACGATCACGGTGGACACGCCTTTGTTATAGGCGATGTCGATCAGGCCGGTGATGCCGGAGTGGATGAAGGTGGAGTCGCCGATAACGGCCACGGTGTTTTTAGCGAAATCCTTGCCCCGGGCGAGGTTGATGCCGTGGCAGGCCGACACCGACGCGCCCATGCAGACGCAGACGTCCATCGCCGACAGCGGCGGCAGCGCGCCCAGCGTGTAACAGCCGATGTCGCCCATCACGGTCAGTTTCAGCTTGCTGGCGACATAGAACAGCCCGCGGTGGGGGCAGCCGGGACAGAGCACCGGCGGGCGCGGCGGGGTCGGCTGTCCGAAAGGTTGTCCTTCGGGTTTGCGGTCAAGTATTTTTTCCCGCACCAAATTGGCCGAAAACTCGCCGACGTTGCCGAACAGCGCTTTGCCGGTGACTTTCAGTCCCAGCGTCATGCAGAAGGTTTCAATGATCCCGTCCAATTCCTCGATCACATAGACGGTTTCATAATCCTTGGCGAAATTTTTGATCAATTCCGCCGGCAGCGGATGGATCATCCCCAATTTGAGATAGGAGACCGTGTCGCCCAGCGCCTCGCGGGCATATTGATAAGCAATGCCGGAGGTGATCACCCCGATTTTGGTGTCCGGATTGGCCTCGATTCGGTTGATTTCGGCGGCTTCAGCCCATTCGGCCAGATCCAGCATCCGCTGCTCCACGATCGGGTGGCGGATCTTGGCCATCGCCGGCATCATCACATATTTTCCGGGGTTCTTGACGTACTCCTTCAACGGCAATTCCGCCCGCTCGCCCGGCTCGGCGAGACTGCGGGAATGGGATACCCGGGTGGTCAGCCGCAGCAGGCAAGGGGTGTCGAACTGCTCCGACAGCTCAAACGCCAGCTTGGTGAAGGCGAGGCATTCGGCTGAATCCGCCGGCTCCAGCATCGGCAGCTTGGCCGAAATGGCGTAGTGGCGGGAATCCTGCTCGTTCTGGGAGGAGTGCATCCCCGGATCGTCGGCCACCGCGATCACCAACCCGGCGTTGACGCCGGTATAGCTGGCGGTGAAAACCGGGTCGGCGGCCACGTTCAGCCCGACGTGTTTCATACCGGAAAAGGCCCGGGCGCCGCCGATCGACGCGCCGATCGCCACCTCCGCCGCCACCTTTTCATTCGGCGCCCATTCGGCGTAGATCTCAGCATATTCGGCGGCGTACTGGGTGATCTCGGTGCTGGGCGTGCCGGGATAGCTGGACACCACCCGACAGCCGGCCTCATACAAACCGCGGGCCACCGCTTCGTTGCCGAGATAAAGTTCTTTTTTCATGGCTTTCAGTCCGTTTCTTATTATGTCTTTTTTCAGGTTATTAAAAAACAGTATAGCATATTTTCTGTTTTGTTGTCAAATGGAAATTTAGTGATTAGTGGACAGTGATTAGTGATTAGTTTATGAGATGAAACCCATAAATCTTAATCGCGGCAATTCTATCCACTATCCACTAATCACTACAACCTGCCGGTTCTTCACCAAATACCGCTCTTTTGCCAGCAGCAGCAGCGGGCGGTCGTTTTTCAGAGAATCGGTGTACATCCGGCGGATCACCGGGGTGTCATACAACTCATGCAGCCGCCGGATTTTTTCCTCCCGCTTGCAGTTTTTTCCGAGGATCGCTCCTTTTTTGATGTCACAGCGGGTGCCGATTATAGTTTTTACATTGAAATTTATACATAACGCCTCCACAATAAACTGCGGCGAAGCGGAAATGATAACTGTTGGCAATGCGTTTTTTTCGGGCTTGAACCACGGCATCAGCTTGTGCTTTTTCCGCTCATAAAACCGCCGCATCCATTCATCATTGACCGGAATATGCCGCAGATAGCGTAAAAACAGCCCTTTGGCCCGTGTTCCGGAAAAGATTTTTAAGGTCAGCATCAAAAAGCAAAACCCCTGAAACGGCAGCAGATAGAGGATCCACGGGCGGTGCCGGATACAATAGAGCCAGAAATCGACGGTGCAATCGCCGTCATAGATGGTGCCGTCGAAGTCGTAGACGTCGATTTGCATAGACTGCGGCCTCCTTAATCTATACCTTTGGAACGTAAAAAATTCATCAGGCGTTATGCATTGATTTTCATCGACATCCCCAGCTTTTCCTCCACCTCGGACGCCCGCAGCGACAGCAGCTTGGAGACGCCTTCCTCCTGCATGGTCACGCCGTAGAGGATATCCGCTTCCTCCATGGTGCCGCGGCGGTGGGTGATGACGATGAACTGGGTATTGCGGCACATCCGGCGCAGATAGGCGGCGAACCGGTCGGTGTTGACCTCGTCCAACGGCGCGTCGATCTCGTCGAGTACACAGAAGGGGGACGGGGTCACTTTTAAGATGGCGAACAGCAGCGCGGTGGCCACTAATGCCTTTTCGCCGCCCGAGAGGGAATCGAGATTCCGGACATTTTTGCCGGGGGGCTGGACGTCCATTTCGATGCCGGCGCCGAGTATATCGGATTCGTCGGTCAGGGTGCATTTGGCGCTGCCGCCGCCGAACAGCTCGGCGAACACCTCGCCGAAATAGTGGTTGATCTGCTTGAACCGCTCGATGAACAATTCACACATCTGGCCGGTCAGCTCGGCGATCAGCTTGCGCAGTTCCTCCCGGGAGATCTCGATATCCTGTACCTGTCCCCGCAGGAATTCATACCGGCGGCCGACCTCCTTGTATTCCTCGATCGCCCCGACATTGACGTCGCCCAGCGCCCGGATTTTGCCGCGCAGCTCCGACAGCCGGCGGTTGGCCCGGGGGATATCCTCGATAATGATGCCGAGATCCTCCGCTTCGGTCCGGGTCAAATTATATTCCGTGTATAGCCGTTCCAGTATCTCATCGGTCTCCCGGCCGGCCGCCGCCAGCCGTTCCTCCAACCGCACCGTCTCACGGCTGAGTTTCTCGCGTTCGTCGCTTTTTTCACGGATCCGCTGGCGCAGCGCGGTCTGCTCGGTTTCACAGCCGGCGTGTTTCTCCATCCATTCCCGGATCTCCCGGTCGCTGCCGGCTCCCCGCTCCCGCAATCCGGCGGCGGCGGCTTGCTGTTCGGCGATTTGTTCCTCGATTTTATCGTTGGTATCGGTGAGCCCGGCGATCTGCCGTTCCAATTCCTCACAAAAACCGGCGGCGTTCTCCCGGCGGTCTTGTAATTCCCCGATAGCCTGGCGGTGGGCTTCCATCTCTTTGATAAACGCCAGCGTCTCGAGTTTGATCTCTCCGATCTCGTCCGACAGGGCCTCCCGCTGTTGTATCGTCCCGGTACGGTCGTCGGCGGCCGCGGCCAGCTCCGCTTCCACCTCGGCATTTTGCCGGTTGAAAAGCTCAATCTCCCGCGCCGCGGCTTCAATGGCCGCCTGGCTCTCCTGCCGGCGTTTTTCCAGCGTCTCCGCTTCGGCATGGTAATCCGCCTGCAGCCGCTCCAGCGATCCGGCCAGCTCGGTCAGCCGCTTATATTCGCCCTCCAGGTTGCCCAGCATCAGGTTCGAGAAGAAGTCCGCGGCGTCCCGGCCTATCTCCCGGTTTGCGGTTATGAGCGACAGGTCGGTATAAAGTTTTGCGGTTTTTTCGTTGTAGTTCCCGGTCCCTATTTGGGTGATATAATTCAGCTTGCCATGTTCGCGCCTGGTTATCAGGCATACTTTCGAGTGAACTTTAAAACCCATCAAGCCGTAGATTACCCGGCACCCGGCATCTTCCAGCCGATGTGCCCATTCGATGTTGTTTTTT
>WRDE01000198.1 GCA_009783605.1 Oscillospiraceae bacterium | reverse complement strand
GCGGGAGGAGACCTTGCCGCCGGCGGCTACCCGGCAATGGATCTCAGTGCCGGTGATCACCTCGATCACCAAGTCGATCAGCCCGTCGTCGATCAGGATATGCCCGCCGGACCGGACGTCCTTCGGCAGCCCGGCATAACTGATATACGCGATTTTATCGGTACATTCCACCTGCTTGGTGGTTAAAACATATTTTTGTCCATTTTTGAGCTCTACCGGTTTTTCGAATATTCCGAGCCGGATCTCCGGCCCTTTGGTATCCAACAGCACCGCCGCCGGCAGATTCAGCTCCTCCCGCATGGCGACCAGCTGCTCGATCCGCCGGCGGTGGGATTCATGGTCCTGATGGGACATATTCAGCCGGGCCACGTTCATGCCGGAGAGCAGCAGGGTGCGCAGAATCTCCGGATCGTCGGTGGAGGGGCCGAGGGTGCAGACAATCTTGGTTTTTCTCATGCAGGCGTCCTATCCTTTCTCAAATAGGGTATCTCTTTTAAACAATAATATGATTATACACCATTTTCTGCCCAAACGAAAGAAAAATTTAAATCTTTCTTTGTTTTTATCGGTATTTGTGTTAAAATGAAAATACAAAATCAAATAAACCGATGAAAAGGGCGTATTTATGGAAATAACAGTAAAAAAGTCACATTGCCGCCGGGTGATCGCGGCCATTGCCGCCGTTTTGATAACGGGCGGTCTGCTTTCCGGTTGTTCTCCGCAGGGGACCGAGTCCTCCGAAACCGATGACGGGACCACAATCGCAGCCGTCACAACAACAACCGCCACAACAGTCGCTACGACCATTGCCACAACTGTCGCGTCAACTGCCGCTCCAACCACCACTTCTACCGCCGCGGTGACGACCGCCGCGCCCACTGAGGCCCGGACCACTGTTGCTACCGCGGTAGCGGCAGACACCGCCGGCCATTATGTCCAGAATATACCCCCTTCATGGGGGTTGGTTTTGGTAAACCGCTGGAATCCCCATCCGGAGGATTTTTTCGGCAGTATCACGCTGGTTTCCTATGGACCCGGCCGGTTTGATTCCCGGACAAAAGACGCGTTGGACAGCATGATCCGGGCGGGCAGCGCCGACGGGCTGTCTTCAAGCGGCGCCTCGCTCTACCGCACCATCGAGACGCAGACCAAATTGTTTAATAATGAGACCGCCAGGCATACCGCCAAGGGGTATTCCCGGGCCGAAGCGGAGGAGCTGGCGTCCCAGGTCGTGGCGCGGCCGGGCACCAGCGAACACAATACCGGACTGGCGGTGGATTTCACGCCGATAGATTCCAGCTTTGAAAACACCTCGGCCTTCCGCTGGCTGCAGGCGCATTGCGCAGAATACGGGTTTATCATGCGGTTTCCCCAAAATAAGATCGCCGTCACCGGCGTCAGCTATGAGCCGTGGCATTACCGGTATGTAGGGGTCGAAGCGGCGGGGTATATTATGGCGAATGGGATTACTTTGGAAGAGTATTTGGAGACGTTTTATCCGCAATAATAAAGTTGAGAGTGGAGAGTTACACGGAAACTAAATAATCTGTCACTCTCAACTCTCAACTAAAAAAGGGGTAGAATCATCATGCGACTGCTCATCGTCCGGCACGGCGATCCGGATTATGCCAATGACAGTTTGACGCCGAAGGGGCATATTGAGGCGCGGCTGCTGGCCGAACGGCTGCGGTTAGAAGGGCCGACCCATCTCTACTGCTCCCCCCTCGGGCGGGCACAGGCGACTGCCGCGCCGGCGGCGGAGATTCTGGGGCTGCCGGTGGAGACCTTTGACTGGCTGCGGGAATATCCGGCCCACATCAAAACCGACTACCGCCCGGACGGGATGTGCCCCTGGGAGATGCGGCCGAACCACTGGTCGGTGATCCCGGGGCTGTTTGACCGGGAGGAATGGCTCCGGACCGAACCCTTCGTCTCCTCCCGCGTGCCGGAGGTTTACGCGGATATCTGCGCCCATTTCGACGCGCTTCTGGCTTTCCACGGTTACCGGCGGGACCGGCAGAACGGGTTGACATTCCAGATAAGCGAAACCGCGTCCGAAGCGGCGGTATTGGTCTTTTTCTGCCACCACGGCCTCGGTCTGGCGTTGATCTCCCGCATCATGGGCCTCTCCCTCGCCCAGCTCTGGCAGACAATAGCCATCGCCCCTTCGGCGGTCAGTGAATTCCATATGGAGCGGCGGCAGGGGGAGACGTTCGGCTCTGCAGACAAAGCCGGCGAGGATTACGGTTTTCTCCGCTGCCGGTATATCGGCGATATTTCGCATTTGTATAAAGCCAATTTGACCCCTTCAAACGATCAAGTGCCGCAAATATAGTATTTACAATTGTAATTATATAGAATGATCTCTTGATTGTCCTTAATCAAGAGATCATTCTATGGTGCCCCTGTGCCGGTCCATAGAAGGTTTCGGGGGCGGGGCTTTTCAATGCATAATTCATAATGCATAATTGTCAATTGTTTATTTTTGATTGTCAATTATTGATCGCTGTTCACTTCTACGCCGATTGCGGCTACGGGGTCTATTTGTTTGTTGTCGGATGATATTTCCAAGTGCAGGTGGGGGCCGTCTTCGGATTCGCAGGGGATGGCTGACAGCGTGCCGATCACCTGTCCCATTTTGACGGTATCCCCTTCCTTGATCTGTTTGGGCGCGGCGCCGCGATAGGTGGATACGATCCCGAAGCCGTGGTCCAGGGCGATGGTGTCGCCCCACATCGGATCCTTGCCGATTTTTATGATCTCCCCGTCGGCGACGGCTTTGATCTCATCGCCGTTTTTCCCTTTGAAGTCAACGCCGGGATGGACCCGCCAGTCGTTCATTGTTTTTGAAAAAACCTGCCGGGTATCCGAAAACGCTTTGATCACTTCATTGGACATCGGCAGCACATAGAGATCCACCGCTGTCGGTTCCGGCGCCGGCGCGTTGACCTCCGCCGCGGCGGTAGCGGGCAACAGCGCCGGCGAAGTCACGGTGGTCCGCACCGTGGCGGCTGTTGTGCGGTCGTCCGGCACACCGCTGATCAGCTGATCCACCCGTTTGCCGGTGGTGATTGCGGTCGGCTCGGTCGTCCGGTTACGCGGCCGCTCCCCCTCGCCAGGCAGCGAGTTGATAAAGGTGACCACCGCCGCGCCGCCGATAGCCAGCAGACAGATCGCCGCCGCTATCAAAAATCCGTTTTCGCGCCCTTTTTTCCTTCTCTTTTTGGGCGGGTGCATTGGTTCCATACGCAAGTCCTCCTGTCAGATTGTTCTGCAGGCATTAGTCTTGCCGTATTTGGTATTTTTTATACAGAATAACCAACACATGCACAAGAAATATGTTCTCCAGTTTGCGAACTGGAGAACATATTTTTGTAGTGCGCTTTAACACAACTTTGGGAAACCAATGAGTTTCGCACCCAATGAGAATCAGCGAACAGGCTCATAAGCAGGAACCGCAGTTCCTGCTTATGAGCCCCGATCACATCATAAAAACGCCCCGCGGGGCGTTTTAACGCAATGTTGGTTATTGCGGTGGCCAGTTTTTTTTGCTGACGGTTGCGGGGCGGTGATTTGCGGTTGTGAAACAGTATCAGCGGATTGGATTGGCGTGATAATAAAAATGTTTGCTTTTGGTCGGGATTTATGATAACATGGTTGTATTCTTTTATAAGGATGGATATGCTGTTGGATATTTTTATAGAACAGATTGTGAAAAAGAAGAGCGGGGCGCGGGAGAACGCGATTCTTTTCGGGGCTGTCGTGTCGGCGGTATTTTTGTTGTTTGCCGTCGCCGCCATCGCCTTTTCTTTTCTGGCGTTTGCGGCGATGGGTATCGGATACGGGCTGTGGCGGGTGTTTCAATCCCAATATATTGAATTTGAATACGCGGTCACCAACGGCGATATCGATATCGACCGGATCACCGGCAAGCGCCGCCGCAAACGGATCGTCTCGGTGGCCGGCGCTAAGGTGGAGCGGTTCGGCCGGTACCGCGACGGGTGGGATCCGAAGCAGTTCGACCGGTATGTGATGACCGCGTCGACCGCGGCAGATCCGGAGAACTGGTGTTTTACCTACCGCAGTAAGCGCAGCGGCAACACCTTGGTGGTTTTTTCGCCGGAGGAACGGGTGCTGGAGGCTTTTGTCAAAGGTCTGCCCCGCCAGCTCCGGCATGAAGCGCAACAAACAATTCACAATTCATAATTCACAATTCACAATTGCCGGTAACACTATTCAACATAACATAAACATATCGAAAGGGGTCAATCACAATGAGACACAGGCATCTGCGCGTTTCTTTGGCGCTGCTTATCTGCGGCTGTATGCTGCTGGGCGGGCTGGGGATTGCAACAGTGCCGGCGGCGGCGGAAGATTTTTCTGCGGAAGACACCGCCGATCCGGCGGAATGGGAGAAGGTGAGCGGTTTGGTCGGGCAGTATTACGGCGAGTGGAGAAACACCAATTACGCGGGGCTGTTTTCCGAGCGGATCCCGCAGACGGCGCTGCTCGGCAACGGCGACGTGGGGGTATCCTCCGGCGGCGACGCCACCAAAAAGACCTTCCATATCTCTAAGAGCGATTTCTGGACCTTTGGCGGTTCGCCGCTGCCGATCGGCGGCGTCACCATCGCGCCGACGGTAAAAAGCGGCGGTGACATGCCGGTTTCCCTGGCGCAGGGTATGCCGGTCACCGCCTCCTCCAATCATGAAGCCTTCCCGCCCGGCCGGATAACCAACGGCCAGTGGACCGACGAGTATGAGGGCTGGGTCAGCAATGTCGGAAACCCGCAATGGGCGGTGATCGACCTCGGCGAAGCCATCGCCTTCGACCGGATCATCATCCGTCACG
>WRDE01000197.1 GCA_009783605.1 Oscillospiraceae bacterium | reverse complement strand
GCACCGGGATGTTTATGGACGTCACCACCGACATCGGCCGACTTCAGAATCTCCAGATCAAGCCGCAGATATGGGAGAATTTCACCCTCAACGCCGGCGATCCGGTTATGGCGGCGGAGGAATCGACCGCCCTGCGGGCGCATATGCTGCGGGATGTCACCGGCGTGTTTATGGCCCGCTCCGACTGGGAATACGGGTATAATATCTACGTGGAGCACTGCCATATCGGCTTTCTCATCACCAGCTTTACCAGCGGCGGCCCCAACGCCCAGATCAGCCGGCTGCGGCTGCATAACTGCTGTATCGGCTTCCATCTGATCAATGTCAACGCCTACGGCGTCGCCCTGTCCGACAGCAAAATCACCGCCGATATCCCCGGCCTGCGCGCCGCCATCGTCAGCGATAACAAGTTCCGGACGGTGATGCAGCTGAACATGGTGGAACTGGCCGGCTGTTATCCCCGGCTGATCGAACACGACGGCTCAGGACTGCTGAGTTTTGTCAACTGCACCCTGTCCGGCTGGAGCGAAGAGGCCGTATTGCAAAAACAGGGCGGCCTGACCATGATGCAGTGCGATTTCGGCGCCGGCGCGACTCATTTTGTACTGGAGGAATCGGTCGGCGGCACCCAGATTTTGGGATGCCAATTCGAGACTCCCTGCCAAATCGAAGCCGGCGACATCGCAAAGGCCCAGCTGCAATTTTCAGATGAGCCGCTGAACCTCTCAAAAGCCCCCACCAAGGGCCATCCGTTTATCCCCTATCCCCAGCCGGGTTCTCCCACCCTCTATCTGGCGGCGGATTACGGCGCGGCGCCGGTTCAGGTGCCCCGCATAAGAGACGGTGGCGGTCGCAACATTGACGAAGCCACCGCCAGAGCCGAACGGGCCAAAGCCGCCGCCGAGATCGAAACGGCATGGGCGGATGCAGTGGACAATACCGCCGCGATCCAGGCCGCGCTGGATGCCGCCGGCAAAACCGGGGGGATCGTCTATCTGTCCGGCGGCTGGTATCGCTGCGACGGGAATCTGCATATCCCGGCCGGCGTCGAGCTGCGCGGGGTTTACGAAACCCCCTGCCACACGATGGGGGGCGGCTCGGTGCTGCGCACCTATACCGGCAAGGGCGACGAGGACGCGGCGCCGTTTATCACGCTGGCCGCCGGCGCGGGGCTGCGCGGTGTGGTGATCCAGCACCCGGAGCAGCATCCCGCCGAACCGGTGGCGTTTCCCTGGGCGGTCCAGAGCCGCGGCACCCGCTGCTGGGTCATCGACGTGGTGTTCGTCAACGCCTGGTTAGGGTTGGACAGCGGCACCTACCCATCGGAGGGGCATTACATCTCCTATATCAGCGGCGCGCCGTTGAAATGCGGCGTGTTCGTGGGCAACTGCTCCGGCGAGGGGTGGATCGAAAACGTACAGTATAACCCCCACTACTGGAGCCGCAGCAACTTCCCCAACCGGGCGGAGGGACGGAGCTGGCGCGCCTTCTGGCTCAACCAGATCAAGTATCTTGACGCGCTGAAATTCGGCTGCTGCGCCGACGAACACCTGCTCGGCACCTTCGTTTTCGCCGCCAAACATGGCCTGCACTTCGTCTTACAGGACGGAAAGGGTGCCCGGGGCACCTTCATCGGCCACGGCACCGACGGCGGCGAGATCGGGCTGTGTATCGAGGGGTTGGATGAGGTGGATCTCATCAACACCGAATTGGTCACCCTCCAAAGCCCGCTGACCCGCAGTTATTTCTTGGTTAAAGAGGGCGCGGCCGGCAAGGCGCGGGTATACAATACCCTGATGTGGGGCCAGACCCATCTGGCGATGCTGCTGCACGGCGGCGACATCGAATACCAGCAGCTCAACATCGTCGACCCGGGCGACACGGCCATCACCGTCACCGGCGGCAGGCACGACATCAACGGCGTCTACTTCTACCGCAATTCCGGCAATTTCAACGTCTCCGGCGGCAACGTGACTGCAACCGGCTGCATGACCCCGCGCCGCGGCGCCAACCGGGCGGATCCGCTGAGTTCGCGGGAGCCGGTGCTGGATAACGTGCACAGCGGCGGGGAGTTTGCCGAACGGTTTAGCTGGAGTAAGTAACCCCACTCACAAACGCCGGAACTATTTTCGTAAAAACTACATGATTACAAGCGCGGCGTTTGTTGATTCTCCGCCGCGCCTGTATTGAAACCATATCGCTTATTTCATACCATAAGGAGCGCCCCCATGCCGTTCCATATTGTCTTAGTAGAACCTGAAATCCCCCAAAACACCGGCAACATCGCCCGGACCTGCGCGGCTACCGGCAGCGTGCTGCATTTGGTGGAGCCGATGGGGTTTCGGATCGACGACGCCAAACTCAAACGGGCCGGGCTGGATTATTGGCATCTGCTGGATATCCGCACCCATCCCTGTCTCGACGATGTATTTGCCAAGTCCGAGCCCGGCACGGCATTCTTCTATTTCACCACCAAAGCCGCCCAGGTGTATACCGACGCCGCCTACCCCGACGGGTGCTATCTCATCTTCGGAAAGGAGACGGCGGGGCTGCCGGAATCGCTGTTGTGGGCCAATCCCGAACGGTGCGTCCGGCTGCCAATGTTGGATGACGATACCGCCCGCTCGCTGAATCTTTCCAACACGGTGGCGGTGGCGGTATATGAGGCGCTGCGGCAGAACGGATTTTCGGGACTGCGGCGGAGCGGAAGTATGGGTGTTTAATAATCCTCCCGCGACAGCGGTATGGGGTGAAAAAAGCTATATATCAAAGACTATAAGGGGAATAGAATATTAATTATAGAATATGTTTGAAAACTAAAATATGCTCCGAAATGAATTAGAATAAAAAGTAAAAGCAGATACTAATAGGAGTATATTCTAAATTAGAATAAATACTATTAATTGAAACACAAACATATACCAGAACCTTAATAGATGAGACATTATAAATCGTTTTATATGATGTTGAACACAGCACTTTACAAAACAATAAATTTCCGAGCCTGCTATTCAAGAAAAGATATAGCAGGCGCTTTTGTTTTTCTATGAGGAACAATACTTTTGCGCAAAACAATACCGATCTTCAGAAATTCTTAAGATTCTTCCCCTTTGGGTCTTAAGAATTGCCGGATATACTGTACCCACAGCAATAGACTTCTTGCAAAACCTTTGGTTTTGTCTGGGCAAGTGTTTTCAACACTTGCCCAGCAGAACTCACAAAGTGAGTTCTGCAAGAAGTCTAATGAAAATTGCTATCTTTGAAAGGGGATGATATAATGTATCCAAAAAACAATAAGGATGATTTTTTGTGACTATCCTGATCTGCGACGACGACCGGGAAATCGCTGAAGCCATTGCGATCTATCTGCGGTCAGAGGGGTACGGCGTTCTGAAGGCTTTTGACGGGAAGCAAGCTGTCGAAGCGATCCGGAATAGCGATATCCAATTGGTGATTATGGATATCATGATGCCGGAGATGGACGGTATCGCGGCGATGCTGCGGATCAGGGAAGAAAAAAATATCCCGGTTATCCTGCTCTCGGCCAAATCCGAGGACACCGACAAGATCGCCGGCCTGACATTGGGCGCCGACGACTACGTGACCAAACCGTTCAACCCGCTGGAGCTGCTCGCCCGGGTGAAATCCCAGCTGCGGCGGTATACTGAGTTGGGCAGCGCCGAGATCCGGGCCGGTATTTACCGGACCGGCGGCCTGACGGTGGACGATCGGCAGAAATCGGTGACCGTTGACGGCGAGGATGTCAAGCTTACGCCGGTCCAGTATAAGATTCTGCTGCTGCTCATCCGGAATAAAGGCCGGGTATTTTCCATCGACGAGATCTATGAGTCGGTCTGGAACGAGATGGCGTATAATTCGGACAATACCGTCGCCGTGCATATCCGGAATATCCGGGAAAAAATCGAAATCAACCCGAAAGAACCAAAATATTTGAAGGTGGTGTGGGGCATTGGATACAAAATTGATAAGATATAGCGTGATTTTCAAAGCCATTGCGTTTTTACTGATCGCCGCTGCGTCTTGTTTTATGCTGGCGACTTTAGTCCGTATGATAGACCCTATGGATGAGATAAAATATCTCGAAAACCTGAATGTCGAGCATTATACCGATACCCGGCAATATCGATGGGACCGGGATCGTCTGTGGTTAGCCATAGGAATCGTTTTGCAGTATAATGGCGAACAGAACATCCGGGACGGGAACGCCGTTTCCCAGGAGGATATCGACGCGGAGATCTCAGACATATTTGATTTCCGGACCGGCGATATGTATCAGGCTTTATATAACGAGGGGCATTATGAGATTACCCAGAACATGCTGTGGGAGAAATTTCAGAAGGACTATAAATATGTGATCGATCCGGCGAATATCAAAATCGTCCTGATCCGCCGGCAGCTGGCCGAATTCCGGGATGCCGTATATGAGCTGGAACATACCCGGGAGATTTATTATTATATCAAAACCGATCAGACCCTGCTGTATAATAAAGCGTATACAAGCATCACAGATAATGAATTATCTCTTCACCAGACCATTTACGCGAACGACCGCGAGACGGTCGTCTCACAGGGCGCCTTTGTCTTCAGCGAACAATACCTCAATGAGCGGAATACCGCGTTTTTATCGGCGAAACAGGAGGTTACCCGCGCCCTGATCAAAATCGGCGCCGGGTTGATAGTCTTTCTGCTGAGTCTGGCCTATCTGATCTACGCCGCCGGAAAAAGGGCCGTAAGCCCGGAAGGCGTCCGCCATGTTTTTGCCGACCGGCTGTATAACGAGTTCACGGCGGCGGCGCTGTTTGGAGCCGGCTTGGCGGTGTTTGGCTGTATCTATG
>WRDE01000196.1 GCA_009783605.1 Oscillospiraceae bacterium | reverse complement strand
CCGCCACCCCTACGATGTCAGCGGCGGCGAAATACAGCTCTGCGCGCTGGCGCTGCTGATGCTGCGCCGCCCGAAAATACTGCTGCTGGACGAGCCGACCAAGGGGATCGACAGCGGAGCGAAGGCGGCGCTGACCGCATTGCTGAAAGAGCTGGCGGCGGAGGGGGCGGCGGTGCTGACCGTCACCCACGATCCGGATTTCGCCGCCGGGCTGGCTGACCGCTGCGGGCTGCTGTTCGACGGGGAGATTCTGTCTGAGGATGCCCGGGATTTTTTCGTCGGCAACAGCTATTCCACCACCGCGGCCAACCGGATGGCCCGGCATCTGTTTGCCGGAGCGGTGACGGTGGAGGAAGCGGCGGAGCGGTGTAATGTACAATTGGGGGGAACATCATGAGGCGGCGGGGTGTTTTTGTTGTGCTGGCTGTGCTGTTGGGGCTGGGGGTTGGCGGCTGGGTATTGTTTGGGGCGCGGCGGCTGGCTTGGATGGTGTGGCTGTTGGCGGCTGTTGGCTGTGCGCTTTTGCTGTGGCAGGTGGAGCGCAAGAGGTGGAATGAGCGGGAGCTGGCGCTGATGGCGGTGCTGACCGCGCTGTCGGTGGCCGGGCGGGCCGCTTTTGTGCTGGTGCCATTTTTTAAGCCGGTGACCGCCGTGGTGATCCTCGCCGGCGTATATTGCGGCGGGTTGGGCGGTTGTGCCGTCGGCGTGCTGTCGGCCGCGGTGTCCAACATCTGGTTCGGCCAGGGGCCGTGGACGCCGTTCCAGATGCTGGCCTGGGGGCTGATCGGGCTGCTGGCCGGGGTATTGCCTCTCCGCCGGAGCCGGCCGCTGCTCTATCTTTACGGCGGGCTGTCCGGCGTGGTATTTTCCCTGGTGATGGACGTCTGGACGGTGCTGTGGATCGACAATTCCCTGTCGGCGCCCCGCTATATTGCGGCGGTGATCGCGGCGGCGCCGGTGACGGTGATCTACGCGGTGTCCAATGTGGTGTTTTTGACGCTGCTGACAGCGCCGGTCGGCGAAAAATTGGACAGAATTCGGCGGAAATACGGGGCTTTTAGCGGAGAGGCGGATAAACATGCTTGACTGCAGATGGTTGACAGGTGACGCCCGCGATGCGCTGCTGATCCGGTATGAGGTGTTCTGCGGCGAGCAGGGCTATGCGCTGACCGGGGAAATAGACGATCTCGACGGCGGGTCGCACCATGTGGTGATCTACGAAAACGGCGTGCCGATCGCCACCGGACGGATGTACCCGGAGCAGAACAGGATGCATATGGGGCGGCTGGCGGTGCGAAAACCCTGGCGCGGCAAGGGACTGGGAACGCTGGCAATGGACCGGATGGAGCGGCGGGCGGCGGAACTGGGCTTTTCCGAAGCGGTCCTCTCGGCCCAATGTCAGGCGGCGGGATTTTATGAACGGCGGGGGTATGTGGCCGAGGGGGAAGTGTATATGGACGGTCATGTGCCGCATGTGGTGATGAAGAAAATATTTAAGACGGGGGCGGAGGAGGATGGCTAATGTATTGTCAAAGATCAGGGGATCAAAAACCTGCCGGATTGGCGGGATCGTCGCGATGGTGGCGGTACTGGCGGGACTGTTTGCGCTCCCGATACATACCGGCGGCAACGCAATAAGCGGTCCAAGCGGGTCCTCCGCAACCGCGAAAGAAACAGTTTCCGCTGCCAAAACAGCGCGGACGACTGAGCCGCCGCAGGATAAGGTAGACGGATACGCGCAATATAAAACCGACGCCGTCGAAAAATCCCGTATCGCCGAAAAGCGGGATTCGTTCAACGCGGAGGATGTGACCGGGATCTATACCGAGGCGGTGTTTGAGGGGAATTTTACCGGCGGTGACGATGAAACATTGGTGATTTTTCGCGTGACGAGGCAAAATATTGCATCATATGATCCGATTTTCCTGCTGCTGACCGCGGACGGCCCGCGATACCATGCGCCGGGGCGGGATATCTATTATATAAAGAACTTAATATATAAAACTGCCGACCTTGGCGGCGATGGGCGGAGCATGTTAATTATGTCTTCCTTCGACATGCTCCGAGACCGCGAACAGCATATCCATATATTCCTGTTTGATAAGGACAGCGTATGGGAATGCCCGCTGAATTCCCCGCAGGGATTTGTCACCCAGTTCCAGGCGTTTTCCGGAGACGGCGGCGGCTATACGGTGGTCAATCCCGCGACAGGATATCACAACACATTTCCGTTAAAGTTTCCGCAGGAATCAGATGACAAAATAACCATCCAGACCTTCCGGGCAGTGGAGCTGACAGACATTGACGGCGACGGCGCGGAGGAGATGGTTATGCGGCATCAATTTGATCTCGCGCAGCGGCCATATATCGGCAGCGCTTATGAGATATTGAAATTTGACCCGGCGGCGAAAGCATTCCGGTTGATAAGCTCCATATATATTCGCGGGGCGCTCAACGCGTTCAACAGGGACAGGGGCTGGACCACCGATCTCTGGCCTTTCGGGCTGGAGCCGGAGGTCATGGGATATGAGCAATATAAAGCCGGCGCAATAGAAAAATCCGGGATCGCCGAACGGTATGCGGATTTTCAAGAGGAGCAAGTGCTGAGCCTTTACACCTACAGAGAGTTCAAAGGGAGTTTTACCGGGAAGAATAATGAAACGCTGGTGGTGTTTTTGGCGCTGGATTTGAGAGAGATTAGTTTTTATCCAATATTTATGCTGTTGTCCGGCGATGAAGTGCGGTATTCTGTATTGGGGCCGGACTGTACGGTTTTTATCGATCCGAAATATCATGTCGCCGACGTGGACGGCGATGGGCACTCCGAACTGATCGTCACGTCATGGGATCCTGCTTCGTTTTCTCATTATTTTTTCAATATCGTCAAATTTAATAGAGATGGGGTTAAAGAATGGGTATTGACCGATGGCGTGTATGAAGCTTATGGTGGCACGCAGTTCAGGGGAGAGATGGAGGATGAAGGGTGGTATACCATCCAGAACATCGGGACCGGATATGAGGGACGTTTTAATATAGGGGATCAATACAACTTTCATTGCGAGGACGGTATTTATCGTCTATATGACGAACACGGAAAATGGATGCCGGAAAATAATGATATTTACGTGATGGCTGTCAGGGCGTATGATTGGCGGGATATTGACGGCGATGGAATGCCAGAAATTATATTTGGATATACAATCGCCTATGTGCCACGAGTACTGTATTTGGGATCCGGCTACGAAGTGCTGAAATATAATCCCGTTTCGGATAAATTTGAAGTAATTGATGCGGCGTTCTCTATTTCCGAAAATCAGATAGCCGACGAAACGGTACAAGCGGTGAAAAAAATCTGGCCGGCAGAAGTGAAAGACTGGAAATCAAACGATCATGCGTATTGGTAATCCCCCACTCATAAACCGCCCCCGCTTGCATATGTGCAAGCGGGGGTAGTTGTCCTTGATTGTTACTGTCAATCAAACCTTCTTCAACAACTCCATCTTCACCGCCTCATATTCCCCCTGTGAGATAGCGCCGGCGGCTAACAGATCGCTGTACTTTTTTAGTTCGTCCGCAATATTGCCATTCGCCGGCTGCGGCGGGGGAGCGGTTATGCTATGAAGCTGCTGCTGTCTGTTTTCGCGCTCGATTTCAACGTTGTCCTTTGCGATCCGGATACAATTCTGAAATTTTTGGGACTCATCTGCTTTAAACCAATGGGTGTCAAAGGCGATCCCGCCCCCGGCGAATTGGATTTCAAAGAGTGATCTTTTTTGGGATCGGTATATCAACAAAAATACTGTTGTCAACACCGCAAAGAAAATCACCGGCATAAAGAATGGCAAAACATCTGAAATGGAAAGTTTGTTATCGCGATATGAAAAACGATTCTGCAAATTATTAGAAGAAACCGTCATGCTTACACTTGACAATGCAGATAATATTGCGAAAAACACAAGAACACAACATATAATGGCGACAATCAACGCCCACACAGGGTTTTTGTGTATAAACCCCGTTCCAGTGACATCCTTGACGTCTACGATACGCTCTTCTAACCTTTTTGAAAAACGCTTGCCTTCTCTGATAAAGCAGGTGCCCTTAAAATACACACGCTTATCTGACAAAACCGCGAAGCCGTTGCCTAAAACGCCGGTTGATAAAAACGTCTGCGCGCAGGTGTTCCCGAGGGAACAGATAAATTTTTCAGTATTGCTGACAAATAATGACTGGAAATTTTGAGCCATGCCTGAATCCCTTCCTTTTTTATGAATTTTTTCCCGCTGTTGACATAATAACACATCAAAACACAAATTGCAACCATTAAATTTTGCATAATGTGTTCTTATATATAGAGAATAAAGCAACTATACTGTAAACAGAGGTGATTGCTTTATGAAAGAAAAATTTGTTATCAAACCCAAAACCGCCCGTTCGGTCACCATGACGATTCGGATCGACGGCGAAACAAACGATAAATTGGATGAACTGGCCTTAAAGAGCAACCGGTCACGCAATGAGCTGATCAATCTGTCGCTGCGCTACGCGTTTGAAAACTTGGAATTCATTGACGAGGAATAACCCCCACTCATAAACCGCCCCCCTGCACATATACATGCAGGGGGGTGTTTGTCTATGTTGGATATCGCCATTGTGGCGCTGTACCTGATTTTCCTCACCGTCATGGGACTGCGGGGCGGCCGGTCGGTCAAAAACGCCGCGGACTTTACGGCGGCCGGCGGGCGCTACGGTACCGCCGTGATCTTCGCCTCTCTCTCGGCCTCCTTCATCGGCGGCGGTTTTTCGGCCGGCAACGCCGCCGCGGCTTTTGAGAAAGGGATCGGCACCACGCTGGCGCTGCTGGGGTTT
>WRDE01000195.1 GCA_009783605.1 Oscillospiraceae bacterium | reverse complement strand
TCTCGGCGGTCACATAGTCCTCGTTGACATACCGCTGACAGACCGTGTTGCCGGCCTTGAAGAAGCTGTCGCTGTTGTCCGCCGTCCGGAACGCGTACAGCCGCAGCGCGTCGCCGGTCAGATCCCAAAAGCTGTCCCGGGGCTGGAAATTCCACTGCCATTGGGGGTTCAGCTTCCACACGTCGTTGTATTGAATATAATCGAACTCGTCGCTTCCCTGGAAATCCGTGATGGGATGAACCCCCTTGATCGGCGGCTTGTAGCCGCCCCACTGGAAGGTGCCGGGGATATATGTGGCGGCGGGGTGACGGCGGCTGTTGTTGGTGCTGCCGTTGAGTCCGGTGCCGTCGTACATCCTCGCGGCCGGATCCGGCTGCCCTCTGGACTCTTCGCCGGTGACGATGCCGGCCAGCGGCCAGCCGCCCACCCATGTCACCTCCTGGATCGATGTGGGCCGTGCCTGGGGCCCGCCGCTCTCGTCGCCCTGGTGGGTCATCCAGTACCAGTGCTCCTTGCCGTCGGTAGACAGCCATGCCGGCACATCCACATACCCGCCCTGGTTCGGCCGCCGGTCGACGGCGGAGCCGAGGGACACCATGATCCGCTGGGTCTCATACACCCCGGGATCCGCGGGACCGCCCGGGCCGATATAATTGCCCTGGGCGTCGAACTTGTCGCCATAGATACTTTTCGCCCGGCTCAGAAGCGGGATCCGCAACCCGTCCACCTGTTCGCTGAAGAAGATGTATACATAGTCGGACACCTTTTGATTGTCCCCGTGACGTCCGGAGAAGGTGGTTTTTCCAATGTCGGTTTCGGGACCGAACCGGATGATTTTGGATGCCTCGTTGGAGGGATTGTCCCGGATCACGGCGCCTTCCCGGTCGGGGATATGGATCGCGTCCATCACGCTGGGCAGATCGCCGTCTATAGTGATGATATAGTTGTCCATACTGCCCTCAGGCAATATGCCGCCGGTGGACCTGCTGACCAAGGTGCCTTTGCCGTTTGTACCGGTCCGCTGGCGGGCGAAATCGCCGTCCTGATTCATATACGTCAAATCGCCGTCCAGTAGGGTGGTGCCGTCGAGACTCATCTGGAAAACATGGAGATACCACGCGCCCCTTAGCTTGCTGGCGGTCATATAGGCCGCTTTGAGGGTGCCGTCCTCGTTGAATTCCCAATAGGGGCAGTTGTCGTCCCAGTTGGTTGCCCGGAGATCCCGGCCCTGCCTGTCCTTCATCCACTGCGCCGTCCACTCGCCGTAAGGATCGTCGGCAGTGGCCACCACAAAGCCGTATTCGTACAGAGTGGTGTGCATAAACCATTTGCTTTTGTCCACCAGATTGCCGGTGCCGTCGTCTTCCTTGTATTCGAGGTACCGGAGCGAGCCGGCAAACACGCCGCTGGGGTTATATTTGCTCATCTTATCCCAGTTAAAATCCGGCGAGAATTTGGTCATATCGGGGATGCAGTAGTTGATGGTGGTCCAGTTGACTAAATCGGTGCTCTCTAACAACGCCATGCCCGGAGCCAGGGAAAAGGTAGAGGTGATCATGTAAAATTTGTCCCCGACCCGGACGATGTCGGGGTCGGAGTAGTCGGATTCCAGCACCGGATTGAGAAAGGTGCCGTCGCCCTGATCGCCCCAGGCGCCGATGTTGGTATTCTTGGTGATGACCAGCTCCGGGCTCTCCTCTCCGAAGGTAAACGATATCCCAACCGGAAATCCTGTGATTTTACCGACCAGATATTGCAAAATCAACCGGGCGTCGGTGATGTCGGCGCTGCCGATCCCTTTTACGTTGGCCGCTTTCAACTGAATCTCATCCAGATCGGCTTTGCCGACTAAATATTGCAGCAGCAGACGCGCATCGGTGATATCGACACCGTTTTTGCCGTCCACATCCCCGTATAGCCGCGTCTGGATTTCGGCTGCTGACGGGAGATTGATACCGGCGCAGAGGATGACAATGGCGCAAAATAAGGAAAAAGAGCGTTTCATGGTGGTTCTCCTTGTGTCGTAATATAGTCATTATAGCATAAACCCGCCCGGAATACACGAACCGGACGGGTGAAAATGCGAACATTCTTGCGAAAATTTTATCAAAAGCGTGGCGGCGCAGCAAAAACGCCGTGAAGTCAAGTATAAGTGAAGCCCTATAAAGAATCGGCGTTTTTGAAGTTAGGTTTTTTCCTGAAATCCCGTGGTGTCACGTCAAGCATTTCTTTGAAGGCCAATTCCAGACTCCGCAGTGTATCGAAGCCGCACGCCAGCGCGATATTTGAAATGGATTCATCCTCGGACAGCAATAACTCCTTTGCCTTTTCCACCCGCAGTTGGCGAAGATAGCGCGGGAACGAGATACCCAGATCCCGGGCAAACAGCCGGGACAGCTGGTATTTACCCAATCCGATTTCGGCCGCCAGGGAATCCAGTGTTACCGCTTCATGGAAATTTTGCATCAAATAGCCGACAGCTTTATGCGTCGCGTCGAACATGTTGATTTCGCTGTTTTTTTCCATCTTAAACAACGGATTCAGTCAGGATATCACCAATTCAAACAGCACGGTGCAAACTGTTTCGTTCAGCACGCTTTTTTGCAGCTCCGCCAGCAATATATCCATTACATGCCTGACATTCGGATGTACCGCCACCGCGCTTATGACTGGATTTTCAGGATGATGGTGCATCAGCAGATTCCGGTGGTATTTCAGAAGGGAAGCTGAAAAAATAAATATTTTCAGCTTCCCCTCTTCGTTAATCTTCTTAAAAGAGTGGATCTCATTCGGAAATACCACGGCGATATCGCCGGGATTCATGCGATACCGTTCCCGGTTGATGGTCATCTGCAGGTCAAAATCAATCGGGGAAACAATCTCCATATGCGCATGCAAATGGGGGTGCATTTCGAAATAATGACCCTGCCAGCCGAATAATTCCTGATGACGGTATTCGTATAAAGGCATTTTGTCTTTCCCTTTAAGATGTTGTTATCAGTGATTGATATCAGTATACATGGACGAAATGACGTTGTCAATCCGGTATGAAAACACTTTTCTTGAAAGTTATCGGATTTTATGTCATAATAACAAGGGCACTAAGAGCACTATATATAAAAGCGGGCGTTTTTGATGCGTTGCCGCAGTTGAATGGTGAAAGTATCTATGACCTATTTCGTCGGTATGAGCGGCGGCGTTGACAGCTCGGTGGCGGCGCTGCTGCTGAAACAGCAGGGACACAGCGTGACCGGCGTTACGCTGCTGCTTCGCGGCGGCCGGCTGGCGGTGACGGCGCCCGCCGGCGCCCGGCGGGATATTGCCGACGCCGAGCGGGTCTGTGCCGCGCTGGAAATGCCCCACCGGGTACTGGATCTGTCCGACCAATTCTGTGCGTTGGTGGTGGACGAGTTCGCGGACGCTTATCTGAGCGGGCGCACCCCCAACCCCTGTGTCACCTGCAACCGGCTGATCAAATTCGGCGCGCTGTTGGATTACGCGTTAGAAAACGGCGCCGACGGGGTGGCGACGGGGCATTATGCGCTGGTGGAATACGACGGGCAAAGCGGTCGCCGGCAGATGTTTCATACCGGTTCGCGAAAGGATCAGAGCTATTTTCTCTGGTCGCTGTCCCAGCGTCAGCTGGCGCACAGCGTCTTTCCGCTGGCCGGCATGGAAAAATCCGCCGTGCGGGAGCTGGCGCGGCGGCACCGGCTGCCGGTGGCGGACAAGGGCGACAGCATGGAGGTCTGCTTTGTGCCGGAGAGCGGCCACGCCGCTTTTATCCGGGCGTATACCGGCCGGGATTTTCCGCCCGGCGAATTTGCCGACGGGACCGGCCGGGTTCTGGGCGTTCATTCCGGAATCGCCAACTATACCGTCGGCCAGCGCAAGGGCCTTGGTATCGCGTTGGGGCAGCCGATGTATGTGACGGCGATCGACCCGGAGCATAACCGCGTGATCCTCGGCGAAGAGGGGCGGCAGTTCCAGGATACGTGTTTTCTGCGGCAGGTCAATTGGCTTTCGGTCCCGCCGATGGAGCAACCTTTCCGGGCGGAGGTAAAGATCCGGTATCAGGCGGCCCCCGCGCCCGCCGAAATCATCCCGGAACATGACGGTTTACGCGTCGCCTTTGATCAGCCCCAGCGGGCGGTGGCGCCCGGCCAGTCGGCGGTATTTTACCGGGGAGCGATGGTGTTGGGCGGGGGGGTAATTCAGTTGACCGTTGACCGTGGACAGTTTATGGGGGGGGATTTGTTGTGAAGATATCTACTAAGGGGCGGTATGCGCTGCGGGTTATGCTGGATCTGGCGCTGCATACCGGCGGATATATCCCGGTGCGGGAGATCGCTTCCCGGCAGGGGATTTCGGACAAGTATCTGGAACAGATCGTTGCCCGGCTCCAGAGCGCCGGTTATGTCCGCAGCGTCCGCGGCGCCGGCGGCGGGTATCAGCTAACCGGTCCGGCCGGCCGGTATACCGTAGGTGAGATCCTGCGGCTGATGGAGGGGGATCTGAGCCCCGCCGACTGTGTGGAGAACACCGCCTGTCCCCGGGCGGGCTATTGCGTCACAAAGGACGTGTTTACCGAGATCAAACAGGCGATAGACAATGTGGTGGACAATATCACGCTGGCCGATCTGGCCGAACGGCACCGGAACCGGCAGCCGACCGATTATTCGATTTGACAGAACCGCCTATGTATCATATAGGCGGTTCTTTTTTTGGAATGATATAACAAATAGATCATCGGATGACGATATTGTTGTACTCTTTACCCGGTTCAGCAAAAAATCCCTTAACTTTTTCGCCGATATCATTCAGTAGTTTAGCCTTGCGGGCGGTGGACTTGTGATTTTCAAATTTTCCTT
>WRDE01000194.1 GCA_009783605.1 Oscillospiraceae bacterium | reverse complement strand
GAGCCGCCGGATCATGGGCAAGGCCAGTTTTACCGACCTCCGCGACAACTCCGACCGGATGCAGATCTATGTCCGCCGGGACGACGTGGGGGAGGAGGTCTACGCCGATTTCAAGCGCTGGGACATCGGCGATATCGTGGGCCTGACCGGCACCGTGTTCCGCACCCAGACCGGCGAGATCTCGATCCACGCCACCGCGCTGACCCTGCTGGCCAAATCGTTGCTGCCGCTGCCGGAAAAATTTCACGGGCTGCGGGACACCGACGCGCGGTACCGCCAGCGGTATGTGGACCTGATCGTCAACCCCGAGGTAAAGGACGCCTTTATCAAACGCTCCCGCATCATCACCGAGATCCGCCAGTTTTTGAACGACCGGCAATTCCTCGAGGTGGAGACGCCGGTGCTGCACAACATCGCCGGCGGCGCCCACGCCCGGCCGTTCATCACCCATCACAACACGCTGAACCTTGACCTCTACCTGCGGATCGCGCTGGAGCTGTATCTCAAGCGGCTGATTGTCGGCGGCTTCGACCGGGTATATGAGCTGGGCCGGGTGTTCCGCAACGAGGGGATGTCCCCCCGCCACAACCCGGAATTCACCATGCTGGAGCTGTATCAGGCATATACCGACTATGAGGGCATGATGGATCTGACCGAAAACCTGATCCGCACGGTGGCGCTGCGGGTGCTGGGGACCGGCAAGATCTCCTACGGCGAGGAGATGATCGATCTGGAGGCCCCCTTCGCCCGCCTGTCGATGAAGGACGCGGTCAAGCAGTACGGCGGGGTGGATTTTGATCAAATCCCCGACGCCGACGCCGCCAAAGCCGTTGCCAAAGAGCATCACATCGCCTTTGAAAAGCGGCACGGCAAGGGGATATCCTCGAGCTGTTCTTCGAGCGGTATGCGGAGGAGCATCTGATCCAGCCGACCTTCCTCATCCACCACCCGGTCGAGATCTCGCCGCTCTCCAAGAAGATGCCGGCCGACCCGGCCTATACCGAACGGTTCGAGCTGTTCATCACCGGCCGGGAATTCGCCAACGCCTTCTCAGAGCTGAACGATCCGATCGACCAGCGCGCCCGCTTTGAGGCGCAGATGGCGCTCAAAGCCCAGGGGGACGACGAAGCCAGCGACTTAGACGAGGACTTCCTCACCGCGCTGGAATACGGTATGCCGCCCACCGGCGGGATGGGACTGGGCATCGACCGGTTGGTGATGCTGCTGACCAACAGCGCGTCGATCCGGGATGTTTTGTTGTTTCCCACCATGAAGCCCGGGGGGCGCTCTTAGAAAGTGCGACCTGCGGTCACACGATCATAAAGGAGGATAACGCAGTCAGACGGAAAAAGACCGTTAAGACTGTGGTGATTTTTAGGTGGGATGACTATAAATGATGCTGTATCTGACCGCGTGGTATCATAGCGGGCAAACTCGCCTTTTTGATGTTTCGTAAAACTACGAACAGCGAACAGGCGAAGTCAGCGGGACGCTTTGCGTCCCGCACGAGCCCCGAACCGCAGCGGAGAAGATAAAGGTCACGAGGGAGGATTCCCTCAACAAAAATTTGCGCTGTATCAGACTGGCCATGCCGCACAGCGGGCGAACTCGACTGTGCGCTGATTCGATCCAACTACGAACAGCGAACAGGCGAAATCGCGGCCGCAGCCGCATGAGCCCCGAACAGCAGCAGGAGGAATGTATTATGTCAACCGCAAAAATCAAATCCCGCACCTTGAAGATGGCAGAAATGTCCATGCTGACCGCTATCATCCTGATACTCGGATTGATTCCACCCGGGTATATCCAGATCGGGGTGATGAAATTAACGCTGCTCCAGATTCCGGTGGCTGTCGGCGCTATTATGATCGGACCGTTGGCCGGTTTGTTTTTGGGCGGCGTTTTTGGCCTCACCAGTTTTATCCAATGCCTCGGAATGGATGCTTTCGGCGTCGCCATGCTGGCGCTGAATCCGTTTTATACCGTTGTCCTGTGCATGGTTCCCCGTTTGCTGATGGGTTGGCTGACCGGTATGGTTTTTTATGGTCTAAAACGGTATGAACGCTTTCGTATTATATCCGGCGGCGTCACCTGCCTGTCCGGCGCGGTGTTTAACACGGTATTTTTCATGTCGGCGCTAATGCTCCTGTTCGGAAGGGGAACCGTAATTGATGTGTTGACACCCCTTTATGACGGCCATGTACCGTCCGGGTTATTAAACGCGGAAAATATCATTATATTTTGCGCGGTGTTTATCGGCGTCAACGCGGTGATTGAGGCGATTGTCTGTACGGTTCTCGGTTCAGCAATCGCGCCGGCGCTGATGAAAGCGCATAAGCGGTTAAACGATGAATCCTGATCACTCGTTATAACAAAACCGGGGCGGGCCATTAAGCGGTCCGCCCTGTGGCTTTGTTCTGATTAGAATGTTATCTCCTGCTTCCCGGTCCCATCGGTGCGGACGCGGTAGACTTTGCCGCCGATAATTTGCATTGTAAAATCATCGGATGTTTCGTAACGTGAAGGTTCAGAATAGTAAATCCAACCATTTTCGACGGCAATGACATAACTGATTTCTAAATCAAACCGTGTTTTTGCGGTGCCATCAGTCCGCATTTTATACAACATCCATGTGCTGTCGCCCGCATTCATTTCCAGATAGTAGATCCAGCCGTCCACAACATATGTGCTGTGTCCCATACCGCGACCGTTGCTTAGCTTTGTTTCGCCTGTGCCGTCAGTCCGTATTTTATATAATTTGAAATCGCAGCTGACACGATCGGTCGGATCGGAAAAATACAGCCAGCCGTCGACAATACGGAATGATGCCGCTGTATCAAAACTGATGGAATGATGAGGGGTATCGCTTAATTTTATGCAACTGCTGCCGTCGGTTCGCATTTTATGTATTTTCAAATCGTCAGAGGGGTCAAAATAATAAATCCAATTATCCTCGACAGTGACATATTTTACATAATCGCTGATCTTTATTCTGCCGGTGCCGTCCAAGCGTATTCGATACAGCGCGCTATTATCCGATGTGTTGATATAGTAAATCCATTCCTCTGAAAGAGCTGTGATGAAGGATGAATCGGTATTCAAGCGCATCTTTCCCGTGCCGTCGGCATTCAATTTATATATATTCCCGTCTGAATGATTGCGATAATACATAACATTGCCATTAAAATACAAACCAAGGGTGCCGTCTATTTTTTCATTCAACAATTTTGTTTTATTGGTACCGTCAACCTTTATTTTATATAAATTATCGCCTTCGGAAAGTTCTTGATAGAATATCCAGCCATTATGGAATCCTTTTATCTCAACGCCTCTGAAAATATTCGGCAAAGTCGCGCCGCCAAAAAATGTAGTACTCTCTGCATATTTTGTAGTCGTAGTAGCAGAGGGGATGATTTTTCCGGAGGGAGCAGTCGTCGGCGTTGCCGTTTGTGTTTTTTCTGTTGTTATCGCTGAACCGGCCGTGCTTACCCTGCGGGTAGTAGTTGCCAGTGAATTATTACCGCTCGTACTTGCTCTGCCGGGCAATCTCGTCTCCTCTCCGCCGGTGATATTTTCACCAGAAGCTGTAGTCTCTCCGCCATCGGTTACATCATCTCCGCCGGTCGGTATTGTTTCGCCGTCAGATACCGCCGCTCCCGGCAATGTTCCGGATGGGCTTATACCGGTCGGCTGTGATCCGCCGGTTACAGCCGACTCCGTAGTCGTCCCCTCCGCCAGCGGCGGCCCGTTTCCAAACAGCCCCGGCCCCGCGAACACCGCCACCATCAGCACCGCTGCCGCGGCTGCGCCGGATACGAGCAGCATATACCGCTGCCGCCGCACCCGCCCGCTCCGCTCCGGCGCCCGGGCGCATTCCTCGCTGACAGCCGCTTTCAGCTTCTCATTAAATCCTTCGGTCGCCCGGATACGGCCGATCAGCTCTTTGTATGTATCAGACATCAACATAACCTCCTTCTATCAACAGATCTTTTAATTTTTCCCGGCCCCGCGAAAGCTGGGACCAGACGGTCTTTTCGCTGCGCTTCAAAATGGCGGCGATCTCCGGGGTGATATATCCCTCGTAATAATACAGATAAATCACGCTGCGGTAATGCGGCGGCAGGGTCCAAAGCAAATCTAACATCCGCTGCTGTTCGTCCGAAAAGGGCGCCCAGGGCTCGGCTACCGGCTGCGGCCGCCGCCGGAAAGCGTTCCGGCGATGATTTTTGCACAGGTTGACAGCCACCCGGATCAGCCACGCCTTCAGGTGCTCCTCATCGTGGAAATCTGAGTTTTTGATCAGCCGCAGGAATACCTCCTGGGTCACGTCCTCGGCGTCCTCTTTGTTTTCGAGATGCTGAAAAGCGATACGCAGGACCATATCGGCATACCGCTCCGCCGCGCCTTGGACAAACTCGTTGACCGACAACAACTGTTCCATAATATCCTCCTTTCAACTATAAAACACCCGGCAAGGGCGAAAACCTGCAAAAAGGGTAAAAGAATTATAATTTTTTTGTTTTATGCTGTCAACCGGTTTACATTTCCCCGCCAATCCTGTATAATGACCCATCTGAATGACCCATCAAAACAAACCACAGGGAGCCATCATCTATGCTGCAATTTGAAGAGCTGACACAAAAACTGACCAACCTCTACCCCGAAATCGCCGATCTGGCCCATGCCGTCGGGTTGGAGGGGATGAAGAATGAGCTGGAGGAGCTGACCGCCCGGTCGGGCGCCGACGGGTTTTGTGACGTTATGGAATCGGCGCAGAAAACCACCCAGCGGGCCGCCAATATCAAGTACAAAATCGCCGCCTATGAGAGGTTGGAGAATGATTACCACGACGCGATGACCCTGATCGATCTGGCT
>WRDE01000193.1 GCA_009783605.1 Oscillospiraceae bacterium | reverse complement strand
GCCGCAATATCCGCCGCAGAGTATGGCCGATATGGAGGAACCACCCGGCATATGATATGATAAAGGGCTGACGCAAAAGGGATTTATCCATCCTGCCCGCGTCAGCCCTTTGAAAATCGGCCCATCTTTCGGTCAGCCAAAAGATGGGCTGTTTTTTTGTGGAACGATTTTATCTTTCCCGGGGAAATATCTCGATTTTGCCGACGAGTTTTTGCAAGATCAGCCGCGCGTCGGCTATGGTTACCTCGTAGGAGCCGTCGCCTTTTTTGCTGCCGTTGACGGCGGCCGCGTCTATTTGCTCCGGGGACAGGGCGAGCTTGTCCACGAGGTATTGCAGCACCATGCGGGCGTCGGTGACACTGAGCTTTTCGCCGCCGGAGACGTGGCCGAGGGGGAGGCCGGTCGTGTGCTGCGGATTAAATAAGAATATGGTCGTAATAGTCTTATTCAGGCCGATAACCGCCGCTTCCGAAGGCAGATAATTTTCCCGGATGTCCAGCTCTTTCAGCAGCAGATTCTGAGAAACATCCAAGTGGGTCAGTTGGCTGTTATAACAATGAAGGGTTTTAAGCAGCGGATTTTGCGTGATATTCAATGCGGTCAGCCGGGTATTATAACAATACAGGGTTTCCAGCAAATTGTTATTGCGGATATCGAGTTCGTTCAGCAGCGGGTTTTGGGAGAGATCCAATATGGTGAGCGGATTATTATAGCACCGCAGCAATTCAAGCAGCGGATTTTGAGACACATCCAGCGCAGCGAGGTCATTGCTATAGCAGGAAAGGCTTTGCAGCAGCGGCTTCTGGGAGAGATCCAGCGCGCTCAGTTTATTGGAGCCGCACCATAACAGGTAAAGCAGCGGATTTTTGGACAGATCTATCTCGGTGAACTTGTTTCCCTGGATTTGCAGCGTTCTCAGCAACGGATTTTTGGAAATATCCAACGCGGTGAGCTGGTTGCTTGCGCAGCAGAGATTGATCAGCAGAGGATTATGCGTAACATCCAACTCATTGATGAATTGGTTTTGACAATACAGCCATTCAAGTCCCGGATTTTGCGTAATATCCAATGCGGTGAGCCGATTTTCCGCGCAGTTAAAATATCTCAGCTCCGGATTTTGCGTCACATCCAATGTGTCGAGCCTGTTATTATAGCACTCGAAATCATACAGCAGCGGATTTTGCGCAACATCCAACGCGGTGAGCTGATTGCCATCGCAATACAGGTTTATCAGCGTCGGATTCCGGGAAACATCCAGCGCGCTGAGCAGATTATTGCGGCAATTGAGCAGTATGAGCTTCGGATTTTGCGTCACATCCAATTCCGAGAGTTGATTTTCACCGCACGTAAGATACTTCAAACCGGTGAAATATGCAAGGCCTGTCATATCGCTGATATCACTGTCCCCGACATCTAACGTGTCGATCCCCGCAATATCTCCCGACAGGATATCCCCGGTGGGCTTTCCGATGGTTTCCCGTACAGCCGCTTCAAAATTCGGATCCGGGAAGGTAATCACGTCGCCCGGCGCCGCGGCGGCACGGATATGTATAGTGCCGGATAACAGGCAGAGGCAGAACAGGATGGCCAGGATCTTTTTCATGGTTTTATCCTCCAACTATGTATTGATATTCCATTGGAATTATACGCCTATTCAGATTTTTGTCAAGATAATTTTCGTTTTTGCCGAAAAGGGCTGCTTTTCATTTTATACTTTTTATCAGCGTTCAGTATTATTCCGCCGCTTTTTGTTCCCCTATCTCCCGTATCCGGTCCCGCGCCCGGAGATAATAGGCATCCTCCGGATTGATCTGGAGCAGATAATTTATCCGGCCCGATAATGACCGCAGATAGCGCTGCTTCCGCTCCGGTTCTATCGGCAGCCGGTCACCGTATATTCTTTGCAGATGGGAATCCACGCCGTATTTTTCACAGTAATATAGCTCCTGCCGCAGTGCATTCCGGTATTCCCGGAAAATCTGCGGCTTCTCATTGACCACAATGCCGGTCACCGATTGCCGGCTGGCGCAGTCCATGACCTTTGTCTTTTTTTGGTTCAGCTCAAACCCCATAGACGACAAAAATCCGCGCGCCTTGCGGATGACAGGCGCCGGATCAAAATCTCCGGAAAAGGTGATATCGTCGCAGTACCGGGTATAGATAATCCCCCGCTCCCCGCACCACCGGCCGATATACTCATCGAACGGCTTCATCACCAAGTTGGAGATAGCCGCCGAAGTCGGCGCCCCCTGCGGCAGATACTCCTGATAACAACACAGATGCGTCAATAAAACCGCTACCGACGGCGGATAATATATCCGGGGGAACGCATAGCTGTAGACCATGTAGAAGGGGATACTGTCAAAAAATCTGCGGATATCCAACTTGAGAATCCGTTTCTGCCCGGTATGCGGGGAGGCGTTTTTCAAAATACCGGCTCCCCTGCGGTAAGCGGTGGCATAGGGAGAAACCGGCAGCTTTTCCAAGATATTGCGCAGAATGTTGCGCTGGATCCTCTTGAGAAACGGATTCGGCGCCAGCAGTTCCCGGGCGGTCCCGTCCGGTTTCGGGATACTGAAGCGGGTGTAATAGCTATCAATCCGCCTGCTCACCGCATAGAGACACCGCAGCTGCTTTTGCTCCGGCCAATCGGTATTGCCCAACAGCTCCAGCGACAGCAAAAACGCCTTATGATGCTCACGGGTAAAATACTTCCATACATCTTCCTGCATTTTTATTTCCCCCCTGAAAGCAGACAAAGCGCGGGAGAATACCACAAAATGATTTCGTAAGTTGCGGAGATGTACACAGGAACACATGCAGTGTGTAACAGTACATCGGAGCGGCTTTCGATCTCCTTCGCAGGGAAAAGCAGATTCCCGGCGGCGACTCGCCGCCGGGCCGGAGGATTGTCCGGCAAAACTATTCTCCCGCGCTTCATCTTTATTACCAGTATATCACAGGCGGCAGTGGCAGGCAACTGTTATTTTGCCTGTCGGGGGAACAATGTACATGTATAATGAGTATCGCTGCAACAAATTTTGATGAAATAATTAGACAATCCCCCGGCGCTACGCAGACCGCTTGCGGTCTGCTTGCCACACCGGCAGGACGTGCAAACGTCCTGCATTCAAAAGGGGGCAGACAGCCACTATATGGGGGGTAATTTTGCGTGCAGGCCGCTCCGCGTCCTGCACGCGTCCTGCCGGTGTGCCCCGAAGGGGCGGGGAATTGTCCGGATCTTTCATTATTCTTTATGAAACGATTGATACAATCGCTGTTCCCCTATTCCCTTACATACTCCCGTAACAGGGCGCCACCGTGGTGCGCCGCGCGCCGATTCCCGCCGTCTGACCGGTCAATTTTGTCCAAGTCAAACAGCCGGCGACGCCGTCAGGGAACAATCCGTTGTCCTGCTGATACCGTATCAGCGCCGCTTTTGTCCCAGGGCCGAACACCCCGTCTAACCCGGATCCGGTATATCCTAGGGTAAACAGCGCGTCCTGCAGGATCAACACATAATTCCCCCGGCCCCCCTCCCGGAGGGCGGGATAGCCGCCGGTTTCACAGGCCGGGGGCAAAAACCGGCGGTCAAAACAGACCCGGCCCGGATTACTTTCCGCCGGCTCCACATCCACCCAGTCGCGGGACCGCACCGCAGCGCCGCGCAGTTCCGCCCGCTGTTCTGCGGTCAGATCCTGGCCGACACAAAAAGCCGCGCCGGCATAATGGTGGGATTGGCCGGCATGGCCGCCCTCCCAGATCCGGTTGAAAGCGGCTCCCACATAGATGCCCCGGCCGTAAGCCGCCCGGGTGCGGTTCCAGGCCTCCATCGTCCGCCGGTCGCTCCAGAGCAGCGGCGAACAGCTGCTCCCCCGGAACTCCCGGACGGTCAGCGTCCGCCCCGCGTTATAGGGCATAGGCGCATCCCAGTCCCGTTCATACCGCTCCATACGGCCGGAATCCTGATTGAATATCATCACCGTCGGCATACTGATTTCCCCCGCAACATAGTTTTATGCCAGTGTATGCCGCGGGCGGGGAAGGGGTGAGAAGTTAGATTTTAGATTTTAGTGCTTAGGGCTTAGAATGGCTATGGCTCCTAAATCCTAAACCCTCAAATTTCCTCCACGGTGAGCGCCTTGACCGTCACCGTGCTGCCCCAGGCGGAGCCGATTTGTATTGGGGCGCGGAAAATTTTGTCCGGTTGGGCAGCGAGCTGGCGGATATACGCGTAGTCGGAACCGGCGTGCCGCAGCTCGCCGTTGACGTACAGCTCCAATTTATCCCGCCCGACTATCCAGACGATTTCGGCGAATTCATTCACCGGCACCTCGCCGGTTTCCGGGAAGCCGCGCGCCTCGCCGGTGAGGATGTCGTGTATCCGCAGCTCCGACGGCATACATTCCCAGTTGAGGATGACTTCTCCCCGGGCGAAATAGAGCCGAATGTTGGTGCTGTCGGTTTTGGCCACCGCGGTCACCTTCAGCGGCAGGGTATATTCTCCCGCCGTCGACAGCGCCGCGTTGTCATACGGGACGATTACCGCTACGCCGTCCTCCGCCGGAAAGGTCTTTTCCTCCGCCAGCTTGCCTAATTTCAGGGTAGAAAGATCAATGTTCATGGCATTTTCCTCCTTGACGAATATTTGTTCGGAAATATAGTATCACACAAATGTTCGGTTGTCAAGTAAAATTTTATAGGGCAGCAGGGCAATCTAATTTTGTTGAACACCCACACACTTCGTAGGGCGCGGCATCCCTGACGCGCCGCTTTTAACGGGATTTTGTTATTTTCGGCGTATCAGGGATGCGCAGGTCGCAATGGTGTGCCGCGCCCTACGAATCCTTGTGCAATTTGCACTATCATGCGTTTG
>WRDE01000192.1 GCA_009783605.1 Oscillospiraceae bacterium | reverse complement strand
CTCAGCATGTTATTATCCCGCAGTATTAAATCCATTGATTCGGATATGATCGCCGTGCCGCGGATGTTGAGCTCTTCGATCGCATTTCTTTGAGCTTCTATCCTGTACAGATTCGGATAGTAGCCGTCGGTCACGCCCATGAGTATCGCCGTCAGCGTAATGCTGTCCCGGCATTCAAGCTTTTGCAGCTTTTTATTCGCCCGGATGTCCAGTGCGCCCACAAAATCATTATCGTTTACGCACAGTTCCCTCAGCTCCCAGTTCAAGCTTACGTCAATGGTCGTCAACTTGTTGTCAAAAGCATAAAACAATTCAAGCGCGGTGCAGGTCCTTATATCCAACGCCTCTATTTTATTCGCGCTGCAATTGAAATAGTAAAGATTGGTAAGCCCGGTCACGTTGAGCGATGTCATCTGGTTATCCTGCAATACGATATCGGTCAAATATTTATACGGGGATAAATCCATTGACGGGAGATGGTTATCGGCGGCATGAAGCTCTTTTAACAACAGGTTATTACTCAGATCCAAATCCGACAGATCGTTATGGGACAGATTCAAATAGGTCAATTTGGTGTTTTTGCTCACATCCACTGAAGTAATTTCGTTGCGTTCCGCAGTAAACCGATCCAGATTGACGAAATATTCGATGCCGATGATGTTGAAAATCGCATCTTCGTCATAGACTATTTCATTATGACCCGCTATTTCCTCTTCGTGATGTGCCCGGGTCACATCCACGCTTTTCACTTCATCGGCTTCGACTTTTCTGAAGAAGGAATCATCGGTAATGCGTTTTTCTGCAGTTTCGCCGGCAAATTTATCCCGGAACATCTCATCCGGGAAGTAGGTGGCCGTCACCGGCAGCACGACCTCGCATTCCCATGTCTCATAATTGTTGGGATTCTCAGAATTGACATATTTGACCGTGAAGGTCTTGCCGAAGTTGGCGCCGCTGACGCCCACAGTGACTTCACCGGTTGAAGATATGCTGCATCCGGGGAGCTTGGGCGAGATGCTCCATACCCATGAGCCGTCGTCCTTTCCGGTGATGGTGGGGACAAACTGTTTCGCGGTATCCATCGGGATATACAGTTTGGTCGCATTATTCTTCTGATAGTTGACAAAATCCCACAGCGGCGGGATATCCCCGAACTCGTGCAGCTCGGTATAGTTGGTCGCCTGCAGGCGCACGTCGATGCCGTAGAACATGTTGTCGTCCGGGGTCTTGACCGGCAGCACGTTGTCTAACAGCAGGTTGGTCGCCGTGCCCGGCGCCAGCGGCTGGCTCCAGTATGCCCATCCGTCGGCCTCCCAGGGTTTACTCATATCCTGCGTGTCGTCGAGCACCCAGCAGCCGGCCTTAAAAGCGTTCCAAATAGTTATTTCATCGGCATTTCCGGGGACACCGTCATTGGCGATGATAGCCAGCACATCCGACATCAGCACCACCGGGGTCGCTGGCATGGTTTCGGCGTAGTCCTGTCCGTTGGGACCGGGGGTACCCACCAAAGAGTCCTCATATGTCTTGTCGGCGATTTCGGAGGTGCCCGGGAGGTAGACCTTCCGGCCGCCGGTCAAGTACCATTCGTAGTAGTCGCAGGTTTTGAACCGGTCATTTAAAAGATCCCATTCGCTCACGACCCCGTCTTCGTCCGGGGCGTTCGGCCCGTGCAGGTGAACCGGCCAGGTCTCCGGGTCGCCTTTGACGCCGGTGTTGGTCATGGCGTCGTTGCCGATCTGCATGAATTCGGCGAACTGCACCCGGACAAACAGCGGCACCACGCCGGTGTTTTCCACATAGACGTCTTTGTTTACGTTGGCGGTGAAATCATCGTGCAGCAGCACGTCGGGGGTGGGCGCGTAATTGAAGATGTTCTGGATTCTCTGGCCGAAGTCACTCCAGGCGAATACGCCGCCGATCAACAGCGCCAGGGTCAGAACAATGGCGATAAGGGCCGCTATTTTTTTCTTCGCGCTTTTGGAATGCGCAACATGGATCCTTGCCATGAATGATCTCTCCTTTTTTTTATTAATGAACATGCCAAAGCAAGACCGCGTTTTTACTTTTCATACGGATCCTGGCAAAAATACAGATTTTAAATGATGGGGGTGGTGAGGGTTTTGCCGAACAGGATTTCGATCATATCCTTCGCCGCGTCGGTGAGCTTATAGCCGATAGCGCTGCCTGCTTCGTCCCATTTGGCGAAATCGGTGGCGGTCACGGCCTGCATCTTGACATTGATACGGTAGACCCAGTCGTCCTCGGGATCCTGCAGCAGCGTCACGGTGTCCAACAGCAGGTTGGTCGCCTGGCCGGGGGTCAGGATATTGCCGTCGGAATCCTTCACCGCGGGCATCAGAGGTTTGGACCAATAGGCCCAGCCGCCGCCGTTCGCCGCGGTATCGGTGTCGTCTAACAGCCAGCAACCCGGCCAGCTGGCGATCTCAGCGGCAATCTGCTCGGGTGTGAAGCTCGCAGCCGTCATCGATATGGTGGTTGACTCTACCAGCGCGTTCCAGGCACTCAGCTTCATCGGCGGCGCCGTCGGCGCCGTCAGGTACGGGGCGCCGCTATCGTCCACCTTGCCCTCGGCGTTCAGCGTCGTGTAGACCATGCCGGGGGTGCCGGGCCAGAAGCTGCGCTGGCGGCCGGTCATATCCCACTCATAATAGTCGTGGAACAGGTTGAGGCCGATCTGCCCGCAGTCGTTGATGTCCGCTCCGGTGTATGTATGCGGGAGCCAGGTGAGGGGGTCACGGGGGTCGGCCAGCGGGTCGAACTGCAGGTCGCCCACCCGCATGAATTCGTCCAATCTGATGCGGACATAGATGGGGTTGGAGCCGCTGTTCTCAACAAAAATGTTTTTGTTGAGGCCGTCGAATTCGTCGTGCAGCGTCGCGTCGGGTTCGATGGTGCCGTTGAAACGGTTTGTCCTTGTCTGACTGAAATCGGACCAGGCAAACGCGAGACCTGTCATCAGGGACAGAGCCACGATGGCGGCCACGGCAATGGCAATGGGTTTACGGGTGCGGGTGCGGGTGTGTTTGTGTTTACTCATGGGGTGTTGCTCCTCTCTGCTTTTATATTTTGCTATTAATAAAAATACCTATTGGATCGCGGCTGCCCTTTATTTGGTAGCCGCGGTACAATCTTAAGATGGGGGCTGCGGGGTCGGCTGCTCTTTTTTGAACACGATCTTCAGCATGGCGGCAATGGTAAAGAGAATGACCAGGATAAGTACGACCCACAGCACATTCTGCGCGATAAATTCCATAACCGCGCCCAGATACGGTATATGCCAGGTCACCCGGCCGACGACGTTGCCTTCGTAGACGACCCACTGGTCGGGGGAGGGGTTATCGACCCCCTGGGTGCGGAACGCCCGCTGCCCGCTGTCCTCATAGTCCTCCATAATCGCGATGATGCGGTGGACCACTACCTCGCCGTCGGCGCTTTTTGTGAACACGATATCGGTGCCGTTCTCTAATCCGGCGGTCAATTTTTCATCCGGCGCAATGGCCCACGAGGTGATCAGCGAACCCTGCGGATACACCGATTGCATCGACGTGGTCAGCACAGAGTTGTAGGCAAACGGTCCGAACTGCTTGCCGTTTTGACCGGTACCGGAGTAGAAGAATGCCAGCAATACCATCATCAGCAGACAGGCATAAAAGATAGAATCTTTGATCGCCTGCCCTTTCCGGGGCTGTTTGGCGGATACGGTTTCCTCCACCCAGCAGTTATATAGATATTCGCGGTTGAAATCGTTCACGGTCCTTGCGGCGGCGTCGGTTTTCATGTGTTCTCCCCATCTTCTTCCGGCAGCCGCTCCAGAGCGGCCAGGACTCTCCGCAGCCCCTTGTTTTCCTGCTCCAGCTCATGGCACTGCTGGCAGATGGCGTTGTAATCCAGCGTGAGTTTATCTATGTAGTCATCCACCTGCGTCCGGTCATATCCGCGGAACGCACGGTCAAATTCAATATCATTCGCGACGTCAAAGGCGCTTTCCGCCGGCGCGCCGGCGGCCTCTCCGGTTACCGGTATAATAAGCGGCGCGTCGGCCGGGGTTTCGTCTGTATCGGCAGGCAGCGGATCCGAAGGCTGACCGGCGGCCGGAATGGCGTCGGGGACGGGATCGGCCGTGCCATCGGGCAGATGTTCTTGATGTCCAGACGTCTGATGCGTTTCCGGCACTTCGCCAGCACCCCTTTTTATACACTTTCGTCCATATCATGACTTTTAGCAGATTTCTGACATGCTGCCGGACTTTTTTTATAGAAATAGTCATATTGCACGGAATAGTGTTGCGCTTATTCACTGTTTCCGATTACAGTATTTACAATTTCTTAACATATTCGTCATTCATTTATCATTTTTATATCATTAATATTCATTATAATAGTAAAATAAGCACAATTGCAATAGTAAAATGTTATTATTTTTATGCATTATTTTTTGCTTTGATTTTTTGATATAATGTTAGGAAAATATAGGCAATCCCGCCTGCTATAACACAATGCTGCTCATACTTTTTTGTTTTTATTTTCTTAATATTCGATTTTTGATTGCCGCAGTCTGCGGAAAATTAAAAAAATTCGCTCAAATCAATTAAACCACCGGCAAACAATCCAGCCGCCGATAATTGTACAAAACACAAAAATAAGTTTTCTTGACGCGGTCAAAATGTGTTGGAATCGGGGCTCATAAGCAGGAACTGCGGTTCCTGCCGACTTCGCCTGTTCGCTGATTCTGATTGGGTGCGAAAACCCACCGGCTCCAGCCATTGCAGTAACTGGTTTTCCAACATTGTGTTAAAGCGCAGAACAAAAATATGTTCTCCAGTTCGCAAACTGGAGAACATATTTATTGTGTATGTGTTGGTTAGCTG
>WRDE01000191.1 GCA_009783605.1 Oscillospiraceae bacterium | reverse complement strand
TCTATGTCAGCGACCGGCCCGGTGATTTTATCGGGGTGGCGAGTATGTTTCTGGGCCGAAAAATCGATCCGGCGGATGTGGAGATTGTGGAAACCAGCTAACCAACACATCATAAAAACGGCTCCTGCGGGAGCCGTTTTTGGTTCGCTTTAACGCAGCTTCGGGAAACCAGCTAACCAACACATCATAAAAACGGCTCCTGCGGGAGCCGTTTTTGGTTTGCTTTAACACAAAAGATACTACAATTTGAATATCATGCAATAAAGGAGTGTGAGGGGATAGGGGCGTGGAGAAATATTTTTGTTCCGCGTTTTAACGTAAAGGATCCTACAATTTGAATCTGATAATTTATACCGTGTTTTCCACTGTTACTTTGGCTTGGGCGGGGAAGGTGATCAGTTGTTCTGCGGTATCCACCATTGAGAAAGGGACTTCCGGCAGCAGCTCGCGGATGGTTTCGATGAAGGGGCTGGAGGCAACGCCGGGTACGCCGCTGACAAGATGGACCGCGTTGATTTTGCGGGCGTGGACCGCTACCGTCAGCGCCGCTTCATGGTTGAAATAGACCGTCATCTCCACCCCGATGTTAGAGGAGATGTCATACAGTGTCTGGAGCGCTTCGGCCGTCGCGGAGGAAACCAGCCGGGGCGGCAGTACCGACACCACCTTGACCGGTATTGGTTCGGGATAACTTCTGGCTATCGCTTCGCCCGCCAGAATCAGGCGGCGGCAGGAGAGCTGGTCGGTCACGCAGACCAAGATCGCGGATGGCCTTTCGGGCGTTTTTTCCGGGGTTGGTATATTCAAAAGAAGCGGCCTCCCTTAAGTTTTTTGTTAATACAAATATATTATAGCGATGGCTTGTGTTATTACTTTAAAGAATTGATAAACAAGCTGTTAATTTGATTTTGTGAAGGAATACAGCCATTATACAGAACAAAAGTTCGATCGTCAAGGGGTATGACGGATATTTTTTGCGATAATCTGTTATTTTTTATCTTGATCTTCAATTTAAAACCAGATTCTAAAAATATGATACCATATATGCATTGCAAACGCAACGCATATATTTTTTGGTTTTTATAGCATAATAGACGCATTACATTTGTATTGCGTGGTGATGATGTGGCTGCATTCAAAATTCCGTCTATTCCTCCGGCGACCAATAAAACGATACGTTTTCCCAACGATATTATTGATGAAGTCGAAAACCGGATACAAGGGAAGGATTGTACTTTCTCCGCGTTTATTATTGCGGCTGTTCGGGCGGCTTTGGATAATTTGAAAGAACCGGAGGGAGAAAAATAAAAAAGACAAAGAAGTGTGATTACTTTGGCAACCAATAAAATACAGACAGGGATTCGCTTTACAGAGGAGACGTTATTGAAGATAACCTATATTGCGAAAAAGAATCATCGGTCGCTCAATGCGCAGTTGGAATTTATAATACAAAATTGTATTGAAAAATTTGAAGCGGAAAAGGGAGAGATTATCTTGTCTGATGAGGAGAAATTGAAATACAGACAATAATACAAGTTAGAAAACCCGTTTGCAGAGCAGTGGCAAACGGTTTTTTTTATGCCGGTATTTATTTCGGTTTCCGGAATTTGCATATCCCGGCAGGTTATGCTATAATAAACAGCAATAATATAAAAAGGATGATCCCGATATGAACATCGTTCTCGGCAGCGATCATGCCGCTTTTAGCCTGAAATCCCATATAAAAGAGTATATCCCGTCCCTCGGATATGCGGTGTGTGATGTCGGCACGTTTTCGGAGGAGAGCTGTGATTATCCGCTGTTTGCCCAGCGGGCGGCGAAGAAGATTTTGTTGGGCGAGTGTGAGCTGGGGATATTGATCTGCGGCACCGGTATCGGTATGTCGCTGGCGGCCAATAAAATTTGGGGGATCCGCTGCGCCGTTTGCAACGACATATTTTCGGCGGAGATGGCCCGGTTGCACAACGACGCCAATATGCTGGCGATGGGCGCTCGGATCGTGGATGAGGAAACCGCCGAACAGATTGTGCGGATCTTTTTGGCAACATCCTTTCAGAGCGGACGCCATCAGAAACGGGTGGACATGATCACCGCGATCGAAGCGGGAGAAAATATTGAAGATGAGCTTTATTGAGAAAATTTATCAAATAATATAAATAATTAGAAGATCAAGCTTTTCACACAATTTCAGGAGTGATCTAAAAAGAGGGCAGCGGATGAATATTTTCATTGTTTCGATGTGTTTTTACCCTGATGATTTCCGGATCAATGATATTGCCGCGCAAATGGCTGCTGACGGAAATCATGTGACGGTACTGACCGGATTGCCGGATTACGCAACCTCCCGGATTCCGCGGGCGTTCCGGTTTTTCCGCCGCCGCCGGGAGAGCTGGCGGGGGGTCAATATTATCCGGGTGCCGATCGTCGCCCGGCGGTCGGGAAAAATTTTCCGGGCGCTCAATTATCTCTCCTTCGTCATTTCCGGCGGGCTGTATGCCCGGTTCTGCCGCCGGAAAGCGGATATCGTTTTCTCTTACCAGACCTCGCCGGTGCTGCAATCCATGCCGGCCATCGCCTTCTCCCGGCGGCGGCGGATCCCGCTGATCATCTATTGCTGCGATATCTGGCCGGAATGCCTGAAGGTCTGGAACATCCGGGAGGACAGCGCGTTGTTCCGGTGGGCGGACAAACGCAGCCGGAAAATCTATCGCCGCGCCGATCTGCTGCCGGTGACATCGGAACCCTTTGCGGAGTATCTGGCCGAACGGCACGGCATCCCGCGGGACCGGATGCCGGTGCTGCCCCAGCACGCGGAGGATTTGTATGGCGAGATCGCCGGCGTGTTTGAAGATAACGACTGTGTGGATTTCGTTTTTGCCGGCAATATCGGCGCGGCCCAGTGCGTGGACGGTATCATCCGGGCGGCGGCGCTAATGCCGGATGGAATAAAATCTTTTATGATACACATTATCGGAGACGGCTCGGAGCGGAGCCGCTGTGAACAGTTGGCGGAAGAGTTGGGGTTAAGCAACCAAATAATTTTCCACGGCAAGCATCCGTTGGATCTGATGCCGTTTTTTTACCGGATTGCCGATTGTTTCCTGCTCACCTTAAGCGGCGACGGCGTCGGAACCATGACGCTGCCGGCAAAAGCCCAAAGCTATATGTCGGCGGGCAAACCGATACTTGCCGCCGCTGATGGAGCAAGTTCTGCTATCATTGCTGAGTCTAAATGCGGCTGGTGTGTCCCGGCAAATGATCCACAGAAATTGGCCGCGGCAATGGAAGTTGTGATCAATACATCGCGGGAGAAATTGATTCAGTATGGAAATAACGGCCGGGAATATTATGAGCGGAAATATACAAAAGAAGAATTTATGGATGCACTGTATCTTATGATAAATGATACTATTAGATGGAAGGAGAGCAAACAATCCCCATGAATCTGATGAATCCCACAAAAATGAAAAACGCCGACAGCGGCCGGACCAACCGGGCGATGTTCAACTCCTTCTTTGCCGTCGGCAGTTACGCATTGCTTATGATCAGCAACTTTATTACCCGAAAAGTATTCAACGACCAGCTGGGGCTGGAGCTGTCCGGCGTAGAAAACCAATTCAAAAGCGTGATCTCGATGCTGTCGCTGGCTGAGCTGGGGATCGGGACCGGGCTGGTCTATCTGCTGTATAAACCGATCTTAGACAATGACCGGAGCGCCATCCGCCGGATTCTCAACTTCTATCAGTCGGCTTACCGGGTTATTGCGGTCATCATCGCCTCTTTCGGTGTGGTTTTGAGCTTTTTTAACCACAGATTATTTGAAAACAACACCTATAACCCGGTGTATTTCGGGATAATCTTTTTCCTCTTCACCTGCGATACCCTCGCCGCGTACCTTTTTGCCAATCAGCGGGCGCTGATCATCGCCGACCAAAAAAACTACGTCAATAACATTAACGAAATGATCATGGTGCTGATGACGACGGTGCTGCAGGTGACGCTGCTGATCGCCCTCCCGAAAAAATATCTTTTACAAAATTTTTTGATCTATGTCATCGTCAAGGTGGCTTGCCGGGTGGCGGCGGCCCTGTTGATCCACCGCAATTTCCGCCGTCTCTACCCGGATATCGCGGCCGACCGCGACCGGACAAGCATCAGCCGGGAGGAACGGCAATCGGTACTCAAAAATATCCGGGCGATGCTGTTTCATAAAATCGGCGGCTTCGGCATCACCGCTTCCGGGAATGTGATCATCCCGGCGCTGTTGGGCGCGATTTATAACGGGGTATACGGCAACTACATGCTGATCGTCATCACCCTCAATCAGTTGGTGTCCCAGGTATTCGGCGGCATCACCGCCTCCTTCGGCAACTTCCTCAACAGCGGCGATATCTCCGCCTCCTTCAAAAAATTCAAGGAGCTGTACCATCTCAACTTTTTATTAGTCTCCCTTTTCACCACCGGCACCTTTGTGCTGATGAGCGTGCTTGTGGAGGTGGTGGGCGGCCCCGGCAGTGTATTGCCGTCCTACGCGGCGGTGTTGCTGAGCGTCTATTTCTTTGTCAACACCATGCGCCGGGTGATTTTTATGGTCCGGGACAGCGCCGGGCTATACCGCCCCGACCGGTATATGCCGTTGGTGGAATTCGCCATCAATGTCGGCGTATCGATTTTGCTGGTCACCCAAACCGGGCTCGGCGTTGTCGGCGTGGTGATCGGCGGATTGGTCAGTATGCTGGTGATCCCCTTCTGGATCCAACCCATCATCGTCTACCGGGATGTGTTCAAGCAGCGCCCCGGCGGCTATTTTGTGCGGTACGGCGTCTACGCGCTGGCCACCGCCGCTTCTTGTTTGGTGACAATGGCCGCCGCCGACCGGATCGCGCCGGTTTACAGCGG
>WRDE01000190.1 GCA_009783605.1 Oscillospiraceae bacterium | reverse complement strand
GGGAATTAATCGCGAACGGCGTAAACGATCTTTTTTCCGTCCCGCTGCGTCAAAAATGCTCGTAATAAACAAATTATTCCTGCGCTTTTTTCCTTGCGGGACGGAAAAATCTTCGTTTATCCGCTCACGCTTAATTCCCGAGGAAGTCTATTATTATAAGGCGAAGGAGAAATGGGACAAAGAGAAGGAACCGGATAAGCAGATAAATTGCGAATAATATGCGTTTATTGTAAAAAATGAACCTCCCCCCTTGACAACGCCGTACTACTGTGATAGTATAATCTTGTCAAGGGAGGTTTTTTTATGATCAGGTTCTTGTCCCTCGCCCTCGTCTTCCTGTTTTGCCTGTGCGCCTGCGCTGCTCCGGGCCAATCGGAGTATTGGACCGACGGCGATCCGCTGATTTTGCCGACGCCGGACGGGGCGCCGCTGAAACGGCTGCCGGATATCGGCGGGATGGCGGTCGATGAGATCAAAAATGGCGGTGTATACGATTATCATGAGACGGCGGACGGATATCTGCTGGAAAATTACGAGACAGAGGGCCGCGTTTTATCCGCCTATGACGCCGGAGACAAGCTGCTCTGGTCGATGCCGGTTCCGGAGGATTCACAGATCACGCCGCATCCGGACGGCCGCATCCTGCTGTCGGCTCCGGGGGAGCTGCGGCTGTTAGATACCGACGGCGCCGAGCTATGGCGCCAGACGGTTTCGAATTTGCATTATTTTTCACAATTCATCCCACAGTCCGGCGGCGGATTCCTGATTGCCGGCTGCGTATTTTCCGGTCCGCCGGACGAGTTCGGGGTGCAGGACGACGGCGAGAGCGCCGTCTGGACGCTGACTCCGGGCAGCTTTTTCGGCGAGCCGGTCATGCTGGGCCGGTTTGTGCGCTGGGATATGCGGCTGGAGCCGGTTGCCGGCGGCTGGATCTGGGCCGGATCGGATTTTATCACCGGCCTGTCGGCCGATTTTTCAGCCGTTTGGGCCTATACCCTGCCGGCGGATTCCTATGTGAACGACTGGTTTGTCACCGCCGCCGGCGAAACGGTTTTCAGCCTCCAGCAGGTGCATCCCGATGACCAGCCGATGCGCAGACCGCACCGCACCGGTTATCTGCGGAAGTTAGACGCGGCCGGAGAGCTAGTGTTTGACCGGGCATTCGACTATTTACCGTTTAAGCTGGCGGAACTGCCCGGCGGCGGCATCGTCGCTTACACCCAGACGATGGAGGAATTTGCCGATTGGGAATACGGCACCCTGCGCTGGTATACCGCCGCCGGCGTTGAAACGGCGTCCGCTTTTCTGCCGTACCGGTTGTCTTACTATAACATGAAAGTATTGGACAACGGTAACGTCGTCGTCTGGGGCACCCGCGCCCTGACCGGCAACCCCGGTGACCGGATGAAGGCGATGCTGTCCAGCAGCGCCCCCATCGGACAACCGCCAAAGCCCACCGAAACCCTCTGCGAACGATACAACCCACAGGGAACGCTGGAAGCCCGCCGCACCTGGTCCGACCGAAACGAAGCGCATATATGGCCGGACGGACGGGTGGTCGTTACGCGGTAGGGCGGGGGCTTGCCCCCGCCCTACTGACCACTAATCACTGACCACTGACAAAAAGGAGTGTGCTTTCCATGTCTGCGAAAAAAGTCTGGCTGATTTCTCTCGGGGCGGTTTTGCTGGCGTCGGTTTATCCGATATATATGGGGATCTCGGTGCTTGGCGCCCACCTGCGGAACGGCGGGGTGGAGGCGGCGGATTATCCGAAATATGTGATCCCCTACACGCCGCTCTGCATTGCGCTGCTCTGCGGGGTTGTGCTGTTGCCGCTTGTGTATAAGCTGTGCAAAAAATATACCCTGCCGGCGCTGTCGGCTTTTGGCGTCGGGTTGTTTTTGGGGATTGAACGGTTTTTTGAAAGGATCTTAGTATTTGAAACGGTTACCAATATCATAGAATCGGTCGAATCCTGGCAGATGTATAGCTGTATGGCCATCATACCGCCGGAGATTATCGAGAAGATCGAATACGAGGAAGTGACCGAGATCCTCACCAACCCGCTGAACCTCCAGTACAGCCCGGCCTTCAAGCTGCATTTCTACCTTATCGCCATCATCATCATACTGGCTGTCCTCGGCGTGGTCTACGGATTCTATAAAATGGCCCGAACCAAAGACGCCGCCCGGAAAAAGCCGCTGATCACACAGCTGATCGCGGTGACTGTCTTTATCGGACTGTGTGTATTCGCCTGCTTCACCGCCTTTTTCCGGACCGGAACGCTGGTCGTCTCACCGCTGTCGGCGGCGCTTATGGCGGCGTTTTTCGCGGTGTTCGGTATCACCGCCGGCGTCTATACCGGCACCTGGCTCCACGGCAAAAAACGGATTCTCTCCCGCGGTCTGCCGGCCGCGGTCGCCGTCCTCACCACAGTCGCCATGTATATCGGCGAGCTGATCCTGTTGGACGGCACCTTATATCGGTTCGGTACCGGATTTTTCTTCAGCCCAATGGGCCAAATCCCCTTCGCCCCCGCCGATATCCTGCTCATTTTGCTCGCCGGAGCAATCACTTTAGTGGTTAGTGGTTAGTGGTTAGTGGATAGTGGTTAGTGATTAGTATATAGTTGATATCAAACAAAAAACAGGCAGCGCAGCCGCTGCCTGTTTTTCACTAATCACTAATCACTATCCACTAATCACTATTTACGGCCATTCGGTGATCTTTTCTACCAGATACTGTAAAATAATACGCGCATCGTCGATTCTATAGGTGCTGTATCCGGAATTGGAAACCATCGCCGCCGATTTGGCGATTGGGTCGGTGTCGAGTGAGGTTACTTTTCCTACCAGATTCTGGAGCAGCACCCGGACATCGCCGATTTTGACCTCTCCGTCGCCGTCCACGTCGCCTTTCAGCCGCATACCGGTTTTTTCAACCAGCGCGGCGGTGATGGCGGCGGTGGCGGCGTTCACTTCTTTCTGGGAGGTGGGGAAGATCAGCTGGGTTTCGCCGTTGCCGATGGCGGTGCTCAAGGTATCTTTGGAGTAGTTGCAGTAGTCTTTATATTTGGCTTCGTTTTGCTTGTTCTTTCCGGCGGCGACCGCGGCGGTCAGCGCCTCCAGATCGATCTCCGGCTCGACCGGCCCTGGCTCCGGCGCGGTGATGAACAGGTCGTCGATATAGGCCTCGACGCTGCCGCTGCCCGGCGTTTTATAGTTGAATACGATGCCGGCAATGTACTTGCCGGATACGCTGGCGGGCAGGTCATAGGTGATCTTCTGCCAGGTGTTGAGACTGCTGACCTTAGTGCCGCTGACGCTGAAGCCGGCGGCGTCCGAGAGCAGCGATCTGTTGCCGGCGGCGTCCTCGATCACCAGGTCCACAAAGACATTTTTGCCCAGCTCGGAAACGGCCATGATCTGATAGCTGACGGTCAGATCGTCGTTGATCGCGGTCCGGACCGGCGCGACCAACATCGGGGAATCCGGTTTGGCGGTATTGCTGATGGTGCCTTTATAGGCTGCCACCCATTCGCCGGTTATGGCGATATCCGGGTTGCGGGTGGCGCCGAGGGTGGCGGATATCTGCGGCTGCGGCTCCTCTCCCTCTTTGGGGGGAAGAGGGGGCGGGGCTTCTGCCTCCGTGGAGAAGCTGATCCCCGGGTTGGCGCCGTTCCACGTGTCGATCCGGTCCCGCGTATAGGTGCCGGGGTCGGTTTTGGCAAGCACTGTCCGGTTACCGGAGGTTCCCTGCGCGTTGCCGGTGATCCAGACCCCCTCGAAGCTGTTGCGGTACCGCACTTCCCCTACCGCGTGGGGGGTCGGGCAGGCGGCCTGTACCTTGTCCCGGTCCAACTTGCCGGTATTGGCTAAGTTCAGCGCCCGGTTGATGTCGCCGGCCACCCGCATATAGAAATCCTGCGACAGCCACCATCCGTCGGCCGCGTAGGTCTGGAAATACTGGAACCGGTTGGCCGGCGTATAACCGGGGACGTCGAAATAGTCCGAGGCCGCCTTCATCAGCGAGGTGCCCTCGTCATACTCGTCGAACATGGCGTAATAGATATTTTCCACCCCGGCCTCGATGGCGCCGCGGCCCTGGCCCCAGAGGAACTGGCCCATATTGCGTTTGATCTGGTTGATGGCGCTGTTGTCATAGCCCCGCATATTGGCCCAGGCGAAGCCGGCCAGCATGGTCGGCTGATAATTCACGTCGTTGGTCTTGCACCATACCAGATCCCGGGCGCACCGGTCGCGGAAATCCCGGGAGAAATTGGCGCTGGAGTTGTTATCGTTATACCGGCCCACGTTCCAGGGGGAGATCATGTCGCACATGGTGTAGATATCGAACCATTCGTCGGTCACGTTGCGGAAATCGTTTTCCGGGGTGCCGATGATGACGTAATACCCCCGCTCCTGGAACCAGCGGGTCAGCTCATAGCCGATGAAGTAGTTGGTGAAATTGGGGTCGGTGCTGGACAGGCCCCAGAGACAGACCACCGGTCTGCCTCCGGCGTGGGCGTACATGGTGCTGGAGCAGAGGCCGCGGCCCTCCACGTTGATGATGAAGTCCTTTTTGGTGTTTTCGACCACCTCGAGGCTCGGGCCGGTGCCGCTGCTGCCGGGCCGGCCGGACAGGTCATACATCATATAGAAGGACCGGCCGTATTTTTCGCCCTTTTCCACGATCGTCTCAAAATACCCCGAACCGGTGGAGGTGCTGGTGTCGAAATAGGTCTTGCCGTAGCCGTAAAACCGCTGGAGCGCGGCGCCGTCGATGTTGTTCTCCTGCATCCATTTGAAATGGACGTCTAACACCTCCGGGTCGTGGGAATTGAACAGCCGTGCCGGTTTGCCGCTGCCCAGATCGTTGAAGTTGGAGGGATAGAGCGACTCCTCGGGATAATCCTCCACATAGGGGTAGGTGTCCATGCTCAGGCTGTT
>WRDE01000189.1 GCA_009783605.1 Oscillospiraceae bacterium | reverse complement strand
CCCCGCCGCGGTGGAATTCGGGATCGCCGAGGTAATCGTGGCAAAAAACCGCCACGGTGAGCCGGGGATGGTGAAATTGGGCTGGAACGGCGAATATACCGAATTTACCGACTTAGATCTGCATCATGACGGGTGATCTGACCGCCAAAGCGGAGGCGCTGATCTGCCGCTATACGCTGCTGGAACCGGGAGACCGGGTGCTGGCGGCGGTTTCGGGCGGCGCCGATTCGCTGGCGCTGCTGGCGCTGCTGTGGGAAAACCGGGACCGCTGGCAATTGGCCGAGGTGGCCGCCGCCCATCTGAACCATCAATTGCGCGGCGCCGAATCCGACGCCGATGCGGCGCTGACGGCGGCGTATTGCGCCGATAAGGGTATCCGCCTATACTGCGAAAGCGCGGATGTGGCGGCACTGGCCGCGGCGGAAAAGACCGGGATAGAAGCCGCCGGACGCGCCGCCCGGTACGCTTTTTTTGAACGTATTGCAGAAGAGCGGGGCTATACCAAAATCGCCACCGCCCACACCCTCAGCGACAATATCGAAACGGTATTGCTGCATATCGCCCGGGGATCCGGCCTGTGCGGCCTCTGCGGAATTCCGCCGGCGCGGGATAAAATAATCCGGCCGTTATTGGAGGTCACCCGCGCCGAGGTAGAGGCATACTGCGCCGCCAATCATATCACATATGCCGTCGACAGCACCAACGCCGACCTGGTATTTGCCCGCAACCGGCTGCGGAAGGCTGCGGTCCCGGCATTATTTTCGGTCAACCCTGCGGCGGGAGAGGCGATTGCGCGGATGACGGCCGGGCTGCGGGCGGATGAACAATATCTGGCGGAGCAGGCCGCCCGGGTGCTGGAGCAGTGCTGTCTTGACGGCGGCTATAACGCGCCGGAGCTGGCGCGGATGCCGGAACCGATCCGCCGCCGGGCGCTGCGGCTGGCGGCCGCCGAAAACGGCGGCTATATGGAAGCCATTCATACCGAAGCGGCCGAGCGGCTGTTGGCGCGGCTTCGGGGCAGCTGTGCGCTGCCGGGCGGGATGACCGCCGCGGTAGAACGCGGCGTGTTGACCTTCCGGCGGACAGCGAAGGATCAAATGGCGGATAGCATTGACCCGCTGCCGGTTAATCCTGACGGGCCCGGAAATCCAGTGAAATTTGGCGCCTGGACGGTAAATATCGGGTGGGTAAACGCGGAAGAATTTGATAAAATGGAAAATTACCAAAATATTCACAAAAATATCTTGAAAGCTGTCTGCGATTATGATAAAATATGGGATAATATGCTTTTAGAGTTGTATTTACGTGTCCGCCGGCCCGGCGACAAATTCTGTCCGGCGGGACGAAAGGTCACCAAACGGCTGAAACAGCTGTTTTCCGAAGCGAAAACGCCGCTGCGCAACCGGGGACTGCCGCTGCTCTGCGACAAAAAAGGCATACTGATGGTCCCGGGTTTCGGCTGCGACCAACGGGTGGCGACCGACAAACACACGAGAAGATATTTGATCATGACCGTTCATTATGCATGATGAATTTTGCATTATGAATTATTACGTGGGGGGTATGTTATGCACGACGATATCTGCCGGATCATTTATACCGCCGAGGAGATTGAGCAGGCGGTAAAAGATTTGGGGCGGCGCATAAGTGCCGACTATTCCGACAAAAATCTTTTTATGATCAGCGTATTAAAAGGCTCGGTCATTTTCATGTCTGACCTGATGCGGGCCATCACCATCCCCTGTACCATTGATTTTCTCGCGGTATCCAGCTACGGCGCCGGAACCGACACCACCGGCGAGGTGCGGATCCTCAAGGATCTGGATGGACCGCTGCAGGACCGGGATCTGTTGGTGGTGGAGGATATCCTCGATTCCGGCGTCACCCTCGCGTACCTGTTGGAGCTGCTGACGGCGAGACACCCGCGTTCGATCCGCGTCTGCACCCTGTTCGACAAATACGAACGCCGCAAGGTCGATATCAAACCGGAGTATATCGGTCTGCGGGTACCAAACGAATTCATCGTCGGATACGGCCTTGATTACGCGGAAAAATACCGGAACATCCCCTATATCGGGGTATTAAAACCGGAAATATACAGTGATTAGTGACGAGTGATTAGCGGACAGATAAAACCATTGTTTGCCTAACTCACCACTTGTCACTAATCACTAATCACTAAAAAGGGAGCTGATACATTGGGTAACCGCAATGACAACAACCGGACTATCCGGAACATGGGATTGATTCTCGGTATTCCGCTGATGTTTATCGTCGTCTTCTGGCTGATGTTCAACAACAAGGCTAAGACGGATTCTCTTGTCTATTCCGAATATCTTTCATTTTTCAAGAGAGAACAGGTAGTGGATTTCAAGCTGGATCTCGGTTCGGGCGAAATGACGCTGACCTTGACACCGGAGCTGGCGGAAAAGTATAAGGAAGATCCGGAGCTGAAAAAGAAGGTCAAGTTGGATAAAGACGATAACCTTTTGTATACCGTGCCCAATGTGAGTCTCTTCCTTGAGGATATCAAAGAGGAACGGGCGAAATTAGCGGCCGATGACAAGGGCAAGCTATACGACTATGAACCGATCCAGGATCTGCCCTGGATCGTCAATATGCTGCCGACGCTGCTGCTGGTCGGTCTGGTCGTGGTGATGTATCTGATGATGCGCCGCTCGATGGCGTCGATCGACGGCGGAAAGGCGATGGGCTTCGGCAAGGCGCGGGTCAAACAGCCGGCCGACGAGAAACGCAAAACCACCTTCGCCGATGTGGCCGGAGCCGACGAGGAAAAGGAAGAGTTGCGCGAGATCGTCCATTTTCTGAAGATGCCGAAAAAGTTTACCGAGCTGGGCGCCCGGGTGCCGAAGGGTGTACTGTTAGTCGGCCCTCCCGGAACCGGTAAAACGCTGCTGGCCCGGGCGGTGGCCGGCGAGGCCGGTGTGCCGTTCTTCTCGATTTCCGGCTCGGATTTTGTCGAGATGTATGTCGGCGTCGGCGCGTCGCGGGTACGTGACCTGTTTGATCAAGCCAAGAAAAACGCCCCCTGTATCGTATTTGTGGATGAGATCGACGCGGTCGGCCGCCAGCGCGGCGCCGGCCTCGGCGGCGGCCACGACGAACGGGAGCAGACCCTCAACCAGCTGCTGGTGGAGATGGACGGCTTCGGCGCCAATGAGGGCGTTATCATGATCGCCGCCACCAACCGGCCGGATATCTTAGACCCGGCGCTGACCCGTCCCGGCCGTTTCGATCGCCAGATTGTGGTGCATTACCCGGACATCAAGGGCCGGGAAGAAATACTGAAAGTCCACGCCCGGGGCAAACCGCTGGCCCCGGATGTGGTGCTGGCCACCATCGCCAAATCCACCGCCGGCTTCACCGGCGCCGATCTGGAAAACCTGCTCAATGAGGCGGCGCTGTTGGCGGCCCGGAAGAATTTGCAGGCCATCACGATGGACGAGGTGCAGGAGGCCACCATCAAGGTGGTGGTCGGCACCGAAAAGCGCAGCCATGTGGTCACCGAAAAGGATAAGCGGATCACCGCCTACCACGAGGCCGGCCACGCGGTTGTCACCTATTACTGCCCGACACAAGATCCGGTACATCAGGTATCCATCATCCCCCGCGGCATGGCCGCCGGTTTCACCATGCATCTGCCGCAGGAGGACCGCACCCACAAGCTGAAAACCGAGATGTTAGAGGATATTGAGGTGCTGCTCGGCGGGCGGGTGGCGGAAAAATTGGTGCTCGGCGATATCACCACCGGCGCGGTAAACGATATCGAGCGGGCCACCGAAACTGCCCGCAACATGGTGGTCAAATACGGCATGAGCGATGAGCTTGGCCCGGTCCGGTTCGGAACCTCGGATGACGCGGTATTTATGGGCCGGGATTTCGGCCATACCCGCAACTATTCGGAGGAAATCGCCGCCAAAATCGACGAGGAAATCAAAAAAATCATCGAAAACGGCTATACCGAGAGCACCCGCAAGCTGGAAACCCATATCGATCAGGTGCATATGATTGCCAATTATCTGATCGAAAACGAAAAGATCGAAGGGGAACAGTTCGCGGAAATGATGAAACAAGACCCCCGCCCGGCGTCTGACCAACCTGATTACCGTTTACCGGGACAATGGTAGCGCGGGGACCGTGCAGGAAAGCGAGAAATTAAAGAAACGGATTATGGAAGAGCCTTTTTCCATAATCCGTTTTACTATAATTAATTATTTTCCCGCTTTTCGTCATAATCAAACACTATATGATTATGACCACCACGCTGTTAATGTTTTTATTTCGGTAAAGACGGTATCCGTTTCCCCGTTTATGCTTATTTTCAATTCCAAATTCATCTTGTTCATTTGTATCCAGGTCATTTCATCTTGTTCACATACTATGCCATATCGGTAAGTATAGCCGCTGTTTGGCGGATTATTAGGAGAGACAGTACCGCATAACAATTCATTTCTCCAATACACCTCAATCGTCGATATGTCATATGGCGATTTTATTGTTATTGAAAAGTTTGGTTTCCGCGGGGAAGTGTCATAAAACCCGGGCATATTAATAGTGAGCGTTGCGCTTACCGATAGCTCATATTTTGTTTCCAAAGATGATTTAGCCGCTGAAGTCGGTACTGTAGTGGGAATTGCGGCACTTGTGGTTGCAAATCTTGTAGTTTCCCTTGCTGCCGTCGCCGTCGCTTCCGGTTCGGGAACAGACACGGTTATACCAACCGGAAATTCATCCAATTTATTGACAACATATTGTATGATCAACCGTGCGTCATTGATTGTCACATTGCTTTGGCCGTCCACATTCGCGCACGCTAATTGCTCCGGCGTCAGTTTAATTTTTCCGACCAGAAATTGCAGCACCATCCGCGCATCGGTGATTTCCACATGGCCGTTGCCGTCTACATCTCCCATCAAACGCGCCGGCGGCGGATCAT
>WRDE01000188.1 GCA_009783605.1 Oscillospiraceae bacterium | reverse complement strand
CGGGCTGTCGGAGGAGCAGATCGCCCTGATTCACAGCGCGGCGGCCGATATCCCGGTCTTTTTCTCGGCGAATATGTCGCTGGGGATCAATCTGATGCTGGAGCTGTGCAAAAAAGCGGCGTCGATCCTCGGCGGCAGCTTTGATATCGAGATCCTCGAACGGCACCACAACCAGAAGATCGACGCTCCCTCCGGTACCGCGCTCATGCTGGCTGACGCGCTGCGGGACGGGCTGGAGTATTCGCCAAAATATGTGTTGGAACGCCACTCGCGCCGGGAAAAACGGGAGGCGGAGGAGATCGGCATTTCGGCGATCCGGGGCGGGACGATTGTCGGCGAACATGAGATCATCTTCGCCGGGCATGACGAGGTGTTCACCATTTCCCACGCCGCCCACTCCAAGGAGATCTTCGCCAACGGCGCGCTGAACGCCGCTTTTTATCTAAAGGGCAAAGCGCCCGGGATGTACGCGATGAAGGATTTGGTGGAGGCGAGGTAACGTTTTATAGCGGCTGACACATAATTGTGATATTACATAAAATAGTAGGGCGGGGACTTGAACGCCTTTCCATAAAGAAGCAAAAAACAAGCTGAAAGAAGATGATTTTTTTCAGCTTGTTTTATTTGTGCTGATGTGATAAAATTTTATTCGTAGACTATTTATATTACGTGGAGGCAAAAACAATGGCAGAAAAAAAGATTGAAGATGCTTTCAATGATTTTCTTACCGGTGATACATTGAAAAATGCATTAGATTTTGCGGAATTTATAAGGGCAAACGAAATGATTTATAATAGAGATTATGAAATACACTACAAGGACAAACTTGCGTGTTACATAGATACGCCAAACGATAAGTCGCATACGTGGCGTGTTTGGACTGTGGGCGATTATAGTAACGAATTTGAGGGCTTTCCGATAGATGAGCGCACAAAAGAAATCGCTTGGGAAAATGTCGTTATTTGTGGAAATTGCGACGATGTCGATTGCAGCCCGGGGAAAACTGAAATGATATTCGGAAAAGAGTTTGATAATGTTTGTAGAGGCACCGACAACCTCACTATGAGATTTAGTAATCCTGATTCCGAGGCATTGGAGTGCGCGAAAAAAATGGTTGGCATGAGAAAGTATGTTGTTGATAATCACAAAATTTAAGCATAATATACGAAAGTGAACCGATACTCAGTTTTGTGCATTTTGCAAATTATGTGTCAGCCCTTCGTTTTTCATCAAATTGCATATAATTTAATTTTTATTGCGTATAGTATAATTACATCAACACCTCAAATATATCCCCGCCCGGCCTGTCTCCAGCTCTTCGGGGACCCGCAGCCGGCCGGCGGCCAGCTCTTCGTTGATCAGCATTCCGCGGATATCGCACATCATCATCGAGGTGTAGTAGTCCATATATTCGTGCAGTATCGGGTTGCTGCGGGTTTTTAATAGCTCCCGCACCTCGTTGAACAGGGCGCCGGTCAGGTTGCGCAGTTCGCAGTATCCGGGTTGCTGTTTCAACAGCGCGAACATTTTATCATAGGTTTTGGTGTTGAAGACGGCGATATCCGGGACGATCCGGTTGCCTTCGGTGTGTACATACCGCCCTTCGAGACCCTTGAACAGTCCCCGTTCCGGCTCGGTCAGGGAGGAGTATTTCCGGTTGTTCCGGAAGATATCCCCCAGCAGTATCGCCTGATTCGCCCCCATCCGGCCGCCCCGCATGCCCGAGAGGGATTCGACGGCGTTGAAACTGTAATAGGAACAGCAGGTATCCCTGTCAATATTACTCCCGACGCCATCGTGCCCGGTGCCGCGGTTTTCCGGGATGCCGGCGCCTTCTTCGCAGCCCATAAAACCCCAAGTGCCGCCATCCCGCCGTTTGAACATATCCCACACACCATTGGCGCCAACCGAATTCAAGACCGTATCCATCAGCCGGGGCAGCAATACCCATAAAAAGCCGCCGTCGTCCATACTTGCCGGGATCACGCCGAGCTTGCGGATGCCGGGCAGCGCGCCCTCCGCAAGCTCATAGGCCAGCCGGGCACGGAGGGCGGAATCCCGTTTTTGAGCCGCATAGACCGCTTGCTGGCAGTCGGTGTCGGCGATGAAAAAGTTGGTGACATACCGTGCCGCGCCAGCGCCGCCGGTTTTTTTGAGCAGTTCCCCCTCCTCTAATAGGCCGACCTCCTCCTCCATGTACGGCAGGGCGATCCCCAGCTCGATGGCCAGCTCCTCCAGGGTGCAGGGGTTGTTGTCCGCGTGGAGCAGGATGTTTTTTGGCAGCTGCCGCTCCACTGCCCGCCAGGGCAGACCGCTGGGCTGATTGCCGCTGGCGCCGAAATGTACGCTTTCCGGGCGATAACTGCGGGCGCCGAATTCTCTTGCCATGCTCATACCTTCCTTCAATATATTCCGGGAGCGGAATAACCGGGAGGTGACGGTACCTTTGGGCTGCCCGAGGGCTTCGGCGATCTGGCGGACACTTTGGCGGTCGATGTAATAGGCCACCAAAATCTCCCGGTATTCCCGGGCGATGAAGGCCAGCTCCCGCCGCAGCAGCCGCAGCCGGTCGCCGGCCAGCAATGCGTCCTCGGCCGTTTCCTCTAATGAAAGCGGGTCGGATAATTCTTCGGTCAGCGGGGCCGTCCGGTTTCGCCGTGCAACGGCTTCGGCCGCCCAATGGCTGTACCGGTTGCGGGCGATCCGCCAGATCCAGGCCGAAAGGTTGTCCGGCGCTGTCTTTTGCAGCGACAGCAGCACCTGCAGCGAAATATCCGCCGCCAGCTCCTCCGCCTCGCCGGGATCCCCGGTCTTTTTCAGGCAGAAGTAGTACAGCGGCTCCAGATATTCGCTGCAGAACATATGTATACGTTCGTTTTCCATCTTTTCCATCTTTCCACTCCCTGTCTATATAGTACGGGATGGAAGGGGTTGGTTGCGTAGTTTTTGTAATAATTTTTCTCGCAGAGAAAAATTTCACTTTTTACACTTTGAATTATATTTTTCACGACATGGGTGAGTGAATGCGAATGCGCCGTACGCGCCCCTGCTGCCTCAACGACTACTAAACCTTGTCATAATTAACTTTCGTTCATTGTTAATTTGCAATTCAATTCAAATAGTGCTGTTTTATTACTGTCCCATTTGAGTTGGTTTATGGCTTCATCATAAGAAACCCATTTGAAACCAATATGCTCATTGGAAATGTTTACACTTTCCGATTTCACTTCCGCTCCAAAAGAATATTCAGGGATAACAAATACATCCATCCCCCATATTTGCCTTTGGCTTTCTGAAAATATGTTAGTTGGAATATAGCAAATAGAAGTGAGCTGCTGAAATTTTGCATTATTTATGCCGGATTCTTCAAAGACTTCTCTAATAGCAGCTTGCAAAGGTGTTTCGTTATCTTCCCCGCCACCTGCAATGAATTGCACCTGATATTTGGGGCTTTCACGTTCAAATATACAGTATCTTATGCGGTTTCCACTGCGCAGATAAAGAATAACTAAAACTTGATATGGTAGTCTTGCCATTTGTACTCACCCCTTTTTCAGCATCTCCAGAAATTCCGCTTCGTTGATGATCTTTATATTCAATGCCTGCGCTTTAACCAGCTTGCTGCCGGCGTCTTCGCCGGCCAGTACGATGCCTGTTTTTGCCGAGACGCTGCCGGCGGTTTTGCCGCCGTGCTGTTCGATCAGCGCCGCCGCCTGGTTCCGTTTCAAGCTCGGCAGCGTTCCGGTCAGCACAAAGGTGACACCGGCAAAACGGCTGCCGGTTCGGTCGGCGCGTTCCGTCTGTTCGGTTTTGTTGCGCATATTTACGCCGGCGCGGCACAGCCGGTCGATATAGTCACGGGAGGACGGCATCGCAAAATAGTTCACCGCGCTTTGGGTCATAATGCCGCCGAAACCGTCTATTTCGTTGATCTCTTCCAGGCCGGCGTTCATCAGTGCCTCCATCGTATCAAACCGGTCGGCCAATAATTTGGCGGCCTTCTGTCCGATATGGCGTATTCCCAACGCGAAAATTACCCGGTGCAGGTCATTTTCCTTGGTTTTTTCGATGGCGGCAATCAGGTTGTCCGCCGACTTCTCCCCCATCCGGTCGAGCGCCGCTAATTTATCCCGTTCAAGATGATACAGATCGTTGGCGTTGCTGACCAGGCCGGCCGAGACCAGCTGTTCCACCACCGCCGGGCCGAGCCCCTCCACGTCCATCGCGTCCCGGGAGGCGAAATGGATGATGTTCCGCACCCGCTGGGCGGGGCAGACCGGGTTGGTACAGCGGAGCGCCGCTTCCCCCTCCTCCCGGCCGGCCGGTTCGCCGCAGGACGGGCAGTTATCCGGCATGATAAACGGCGCGGCATTTTCGGCATGGCGTACCACCCTCACCACCTCGGGGATGATGTCGCCGGCTTTGCGCAGCATGACCGTGTCGCCGATACCCAGCTGCTTTTCGGCGATGAATTCTTCATTGTGCAGGGTGGCACGGCTGACGGTGGTGCCCGCCAGCGTGACCGGTTCAAAGATGCCGGTTGGGGTCAGCACCCCGGTCCGGCCGACGTTGATTTCCACCGCCAGCAGCACTGTTTCCCTCTCCTCCGGCGGGTATTTGTACGCCGCCGCCCATTTCGGGAATTTTGAGGTTGCGCCTAACTGTGCCCGATCGGCAAAGCTGTTTACCTTGATGACCGCGCCGTCGATATCGAAGGACAACCCGGTGCGTATGGCGGCAATCCGCTCCACTTCGGCGATCACCTCGTCGATGGATCCGGTTTTGATCCGGAACGGGATCACCGGCAGTCCCAGCTCTTCCATCAGTGACAACGCCCGGTCATGCCCGGCCCCGGCCAATTCCCAGCCCTCTATTAATAACAGGTTAAAAAAGAACGCGGCCAGATTCCGCTCCCGGGTGATTGCCGGATCCTTTTGGCGCAGTGAACCGGCGGCGGCATTGCGCGGGTTTTTG
>WRDE01000187.1 GCA_009783605.1 Oscillospiraceae bacterium | reverse complement strand
CACGGTGACCGGCCTCACCAACAACACTACCTATTATTTTGTGGTTCGGTCTGTCAACAGCGTGGCGACCTCCGGCAACTCCAACCAGCTTTCGGCCAGGCCGGTTTTCGACCCCACGCGGCCTACAACACCCACCAACCTCCGGGCGACCAATCTGGAAAAAACCGCGCTGACCCTCAACTGGAACGCGTCCACCCATTCTTCCGGAATCCAGTCGTATGAGGTTTACCGGGACGGCGTACTGATCGCCACGCTCGGAAATGTCACCAGCTACAACGATTCCGGCCTGCAGGCCAACACCGAGTATACCTACACGGTAAAGGCCAAAAACAATAACGATATCGAGTCGCTGCTTTCCGAAGGGTTCAAGGCCAGAACCCTCAAGAATTTAAAAATCGGCTTTATGATCGAGGACTATACCCGTTCCGACAGCCTGACCAGCAACAACACCGGCGGCAGCAGCACCTATCAAAACGGCAGCTCTATTTCAAACAACGTGCTGCAATGGAACGGCGGCTGGGCGCAGTTGAACTTTAACAGCGGCAAGCTAACCGCGTCAAAATATCTGGTATTCCGCATGAAAGGCAATACCGGCGGCGAGCTGCACGAAATGGATATCTCGATAGGCGGGACAGGCGGGAAAAGCGGAACCCTCTCCAGCTTTACCAGCGATATTCTGACCAGCGACGGTTTTACCGACATTGTCATCGACCTGGCGGCCAATGGCATTAGCAGCCCGACCGGTTGGCCCCGAATGGAGATGACCCGCTGGGGCAGCGGCGGCTGGCATGTTTTCATCGATGCTATTTATCTGGCGGATGACGGCGATGTGATCACAAACCCGACCACCGTCACGACTACGACCACCACAACAACTACGACCACGACGACAACGACAACATCCACCACAACCCCTCCCACGACCACGACAACCACCACGACCGTGTCGTCCGGTGAAAACCCCGAATATGTCGTCATGAGACTCGACAATCTCTACGCGGCGGTCAACGGCCAAAAAGTCCGTGTCAATGACGCGCAGGATCTGGCGCCCATCATGAACGAGGGCGGCAGAACTATGGTACCCTTCCGCTTCATCGCCACCTGTTTCGGCGCGGAGGTTGACTGGGACGAAGGTCTGGGCAGCGCCATCATCGACTACAAGGGCAAGCATATCGTCATTCCGATCGGAGAGTCTTTCGCCTATGTTGACGATGTGAAGACGCCGATCAACGCCCCGGCGCAGATCATGACTTTCGGGCGGACGTTTGTGCCGTTCAGAGCGGTGTCCGAGTTGCTGGGTGATATTATTCTGGATTACGATCCCGGCACGCAGACCATCATCGCGTCCGACAGCGAGATCAAAGCGCCGTATGATGTGGCGTACTATGTGAATCTGTATAATACGATTTGCGGGTAAAAACCGAATGTTGGCGGATTCTGTATCCGTAATTTTCAACGGTTTTAAGGGTTGGTACATTTAAGTTGCATTTATAAATTGGTATATACGCAAAACCGCCGGTATCGGAGCTTGGGTGCTCAGATACCGGCGGTTGTATCGGTCTTTGCGTTTTTTTAAGGACGGTGAGAACAATGCCCGGCATTCCCGGCGGTATCTCAGGGAATGGAACACATGTATTGGAGTGACGCGCAATGAGCTATGAATTTGAAATTGATAGCCGGAATTTTGACCTCGGCATGACGCTGGACTGCGGGCAGTGCTTCCGGTTTTTCCGGCGGGAAAAATCCGGCTGGACAGGCACTGTGCGAAACAAAACAATTATGGTAAACCAAATCGGTGACAGGCTGATTTTTGAAAATATCACAAAGGATGAGTTTGAATCGTTCTGGAGGGGGTATTTTGACCTTGACACCGATTATGCGGAAATCAACCGGCTGCTGTATCGGGTGCCTCAGCTGCGCGGTGCAATTGATTTCGCGGGCGGCATTCGAATCCTGCGTCAGGAACCGTGGGAAACCCTGTGCTCGTTCATCATCTCGCAAAACAATAATATCAAGCGCATCAAGGGTATCATTCAGCGGCTGTGCGGGTTGTGCGGCGAACGGCTGCCGGGCGGCGGATTTTCTTTCCCCTCCCCCGCCGCGCTGAGCGGTCTGAGCGTTGAGGATTTGGCTCCGCTGCGCAGCGGCTTTCGCGCAAGATACATTCTGGACGCCGCCCGCAGGGTGCATGACGGCCGGGTAGATTTGTGCGCTCTGGAGAGTCTGCCGACAGAACAATGCTACGCCGAACTGGAGAAAATCCTCGGCGTAGGACGCAAGGTCGCCGACTGCGTGATGGTCTACGGCTATCACCGGCTGGAGGCGCTGCCCCGGGACGTCTGGGTCAGGCGGGCTATGGCGGAGCTGTTCCCCGCCGGTATGCCGGAGGAGATTCTGCCTTATGCCGGGGTGGCGGGGCAGTACTTGTTTCATTGGATCAGACATAAATTTTAAGCGTTCAGGCAGATTCATTATTTCAACAACTCATCATATGTTTTATGCAGTATATACATGTATTTTGTAATTTTTTGTGAACCTTTTTTTACCGAATTGCTTATGCCCTATTGTAAGAAATTTGTGAACATGATATTATAATGAGTGGCAAACTATCTAAAACACTTGTGAGGAGAAAAGAAAAATGAGTAAAAAACTAACAATCAAAGCGCTGTGCGTTCTGATGGCCGCGATTCTGCTCTTGTCGGCCATGCCGGTTGTTACCGCGATGCCGGGGCGGGACGACGGCCCTTCGGTACTGAGTGAAATCAAGACCGCCATCGGCAGCAATCTGACCTTCAGCGGTTCGGCCATATCCTGCGCGTCTTACGTCGAGGATATCGCCGCGCTGAACAACAAAGGGTTCAGCTATCTGGTGTTTGAGGTTGAAATGACCACTGCGGTCAACTCCTTCAGCTATTTCAATATCGGCACCAAAAACACCGGAGCCGCAACGGATTACAGCGGTGCGAACGTCCAGACCGCGCTGACCAACGCGGCCAATGCGGGCGAAACTTTCTACATCACATTGTCGGCCAACGCCACAGGCACCAACGGTTTTGTGTTCAATTTCTGGGCGCAGAGCGGAACCTTTAAATTTGTCGACGCATACATGTCAAACACCCCGCGCACGCTGGGCAGCCCGGTGCTCCCCCCCACGCCGGACATCCCGCAAAATCTGCGCGTAACAGCCAAAAGCGCGGTTAGCATCAGCCTTGCATGGGACGCCGCGGACGGCGCCGAGAGCTACAATATTTACCGTGACGGCGTGCTGATAGAAACGGTCACCGGCACAACCTATACTGACGGCGGGCTTGACTACGACACGACCTATACCTATGAAATAGCGGCGGTCAACTACGCGGGCGAATCCGACAGGAGCGATCCCGTCAGCGCAACCACCAACCCGCAGGATCTGGAGCCGCCGACAGTCCCGCTGAACCTGAGCGTGATAAGCGTCAGAGCCAATTCTGTTTCCCTGACCTGGGATGCCTCCGACGACAACGACATGGTTGCGGGTTATGATATCTTCAGGGACGGCGTCAAGGTCAACTCAGCTCTGATTACCGGTCTGAGTTACACCGACATCGGGCTTTCTCCCGAGACGACTTACAGCTATCAGGTCGAAGCCGTGGACGCTTCGGGCAACCGTTCGGGCAAGAGCGCGGCGGTTAAGGCGACAACGACCGTCGGTCAGACCATCATCGGAACCGGAGCGTTTCGCCTGACGGCGGAGAACCAGGGCATTGAAAACTACATCAAGCTGTTCTGGGATATCGCCGGTCTGCCGAGTGACAAAAACTTCGGGTATACGATTTACCAGTCCGGCAACGGCGGCGGCGACTGGGAAATCCGCTCCGCCAGCTACGGCAAGCCGATTAAGGTGCTCAACATCTACCCGAACACGGCGGGCAGCTGCACATTAAAAGGCTGGATGGAAGATGAGCCGTTCGGCCCTGTCACAGTTGCGGGTCAGGCCGGGCGCGGGTCGGAAGGCGGCGCGAACCTGATTTCGGTCGAAACCGTTTCGATCAGCAACGCTTCGCGGGCCGCGACGGACACCGTCTGGGAAGGAAGCGCTTTTAACGCTAACCCCGACGCGTATTTGAAGGACTCGGAGGGTAACTATAAATACGACGCCATTATGTTCGGCACATGGGACTCCTTCAACGGGCAGGATTTATCGCCCGCCTCCGCAGCCGCTGTGGAAGCGTTTTTGAAGACAGGCAGAGGCGTTTTGTTCGGCCATGACACCATAGTGTCGTATCACCCGAACTTCCGGCTGCTTGCGAATTACGCGAACATCAGCTTCCCGGCAGGCGCAAAAGAACTGGGAAGCCATAAGGTTGAACCCATTAATGACGGATATCTGCTGCAGTATCCGTGGTCGATAGACATGAACAGCATATTGACGGTGCCGTTCACGCACGCGGGCAGCCATATTGCCAAGGGAACCATCTGGATGAAGTTTTGTGAGGTTAACGGACGGTTCGGCGAACACGCGGACGGAAGCTATCAGTCGAACTTCTCGGGGCCGGAGCACAATGACCCCAACGACGGCAAGGGCACCAACAATTATTATCTGACCACATTTAATAACACCGCCATGACCCAGGCGGGGCATTCAAGCGGCCAGTCGTCCATCGACGAACAGCGCATCATCGCCAATACCCTGTTCTATCTGGCGCAGTTCACCACCGGCACACAGGCGGACGACCGTTCCGCCCGCGACACCGCCGCGCCGAATGTTCCGGAGCACTCATTCAGCGGCAACACTTTATCCTTAACCGCCTCGGACAACGGCACGCCTTATGACTACTATATCAAAGCGACCAATCTTGAGGACAATGCGGACGTATATGAATCCGACCATGTGCGGGAATTCTGCACGACCGGGCTGAAGGGATATTACATTCTGGAAAGCAGCAATCCCGACGATGCGCCCGTGATTGAGAGAAACCAAAACGGCGATATCATTACACCGGTTACGATTTCGGCAACCGACAACGTTG
>WRDE01000186.1 GCA_009783605.1 Oscillospiraceae bacterium | reverse complement strand
GCAGTTATGCAGCCGCAGCCGGCTGATCTGGGCGTTGGGGCCGCCGCTGGTAAAGCTGGTGATAAGGAAGCCGATATGGCAGTGCTCCACGTAGATGTTATACCCGTATTCCCAGTCGGAGCGGGCCATAAACACGCCGGTGACACCCCGCAGCATATGCGCCCGCAGGGCGGTCGATTCTTCCGCCGTCATAACCGGATCGCCGGCATTGAGGGTGAAATTCTCCCATATCTGCGGCTTGATCTGGAGATTCTGGAGCCGGCCGATATCGGTGGTAACATCCATGAACATCCCGGTGCTGACCGGGGTCATGTAGACGTTTTTCAGCGTGTGCAGTTCGTTCCCCTCGGGCCCGCACTGTACGCCGCGCCAGGGGTTGACCAGCGTGACGTTTTCTAACGTGATGGAATCCCCGCCCGGCTGGCGCACCGTCGGGGAATAGGGGACCGGCGCGGCGACCGATTGGTTGGGATAAAAGCAGGTCAAATTTCGCAGCCCGGTACAAGCCTGCATCCCGATCTGGGGCGGACCGTCAGGGTCGTTTTCGCCGGCATAGCAGAGCAGAATGGTGCCGCGCCCGTTGTTCGGCTCAACGTCCGGATTGATCCACTCGCCGCGCAGACAGACGCCGGTTTTCATCACCAAGGTTGTCCGCAGCGGGTACTGCCCCTCCGGCAGATAAACGGTGCCGCCGCCAATGGCGGCTGTCTCGTCGATGGCGGCCTGGATGATGGGGGTGGCATCTTCTTCGCCGCTGTAATTGACGGCGGCGGTGATGACGCTGAGGTCGTTGGTGGGGTAGCGCTCGTTGAGGATGTAGGGGGTTTTGGTCATGGTGGGGGGCCTCCTGTTATGTACGTTATAGTTAGATTCTTTTCAACATCTCTGGCTTTATTATAGGTTTCAACTAATAATTTCGCAAAAGACACTAAGCTAACACATGCTACAAATAAACAAAAGAAAATTACAAACAAAAGTAATTCTATTTTGTTTTCCTTTATATGCAACGAAATAAAACATATACCCGCAACCATAGTCAACAAAGAATTTACTATAGTAGCGCGAAGAATCCGCAACCTGCTTCTTGAATATATCATAAAATCATTTTGAGCTTTTTTAAAAGGTAATAACATGATACTTCTTACGATTAGTCCAGATTTTTTTCGATAATACTTTTCTAAAGGTTGAAATACTATATCGGCTAAGCGGTCAAATACAACCCCCATAATATACAGGCTCCCAAGGAATATTAAGGCTATTGACGCTGATACAGCTGTTGACATTGATGAGTTTCCAAAAAATGAAATAATCTTTTTTGCTCCTTCTATTCTAATGATACTTAAAATTGTCAATAATATACAAAAAAAGCTTTCTAATCCTATAATAACCAGCTCGACATAAAGTTTTGTCGTTTGCATTAATTGATCCCTCCTATAATTTTCAATTATCCATTTTCAATTCTGCCAACCGCCTGCGGTTGGCAGCAAAATCCCGCCAGACCCAAACCCCCATCGCCACCACCGTCACCGCCGCCGCAACCACCACATCGGTCCGCAGCCAGATAACCTCCGTCCGCAGCGGCAGATACGCCTGCCAAAGCGGCCCGCCGGTCAGATAGCCGATCCATTCCAGCACCACCACCAACCGGCCGGCTGGGGCGGCGAATCCGAAGGCGAAGCCGCACATCGCCCAGACCGGCTTCCAGTTTTTCGGCAGCCGCCAGATCAGCCAGCCCGGGCGGTCGGGGCGGCCGAAATACAGCATCGACGCGTAGGGGAGATACTGCCGGTACGGCAGCGCCGGCGGGCGGTAGCGCAGGAAGGGGTAGCGGATCGTCGCGACATAGCCGGCGAAAAACAGCAGATTCACTAATGTCAGCGGCAGCCAGCCGAACCCGAACAGGGTCACCAACGGATTGCCCTCCAGCGCCAGATCGGGGGTGTTATACCGGGTCAGCAGCCCGTCGGCCAGCATCAGCGCCAGATTGACCGCCGCCAGCGTCCAGAACCAGCGTTTGCCGGATTTGTGGGACGTATCCGGGCGGGAAATGTCATTGTCCATCTATCGATCCTTCAAAATATCTCGAAAAAATCACCGCGTCCTCAACCGGGTCCTCATAAAATCCCGGCCGCACACCGTCCGAAACATACCCGTTTTTCTCATACAGCGTAATGGCGGCGGCATTGCTCCGGCGCACCTCTAAGGTCAGCCGGAACAGCTTTTCCCGCAAAGCGGTTGCCTCCAGCGCTTGCAGCAAAGCTGACGCAACCCCCTGCCGGCGGCAGCCCGGATCCACCCCGAGATTGGCGATAAACCCCTCCCCGTCTATCCGGTACATGCCGACATATCCGCAAAGGCTCTCATCCTCACCCACAGCGGCAAGCAATACAATCAACGGATCCTCCATCGCCCCGGCCAGCTGCCCCAAACTCCACGGCCGGGAAAAACACACCCGCTCCAGCATCGCCGCCGCTTCCAACTGCTCATAACCCATCGGCCGGACGGCTATACTGTTTTTTTTATCGACGGCGACCGGCCGGGGGCCGCGCGCATAATTCTTAATTTTTAATTCTTCATTCTTCATTCTACAGAATCGTTTCCATCTCCCCTGCCCGCCGCTGTTCCAGCGCCGCCAGCTCCCGCCGTTTCCGGGTGAGCCAGAAGGCGAACAGCCCGAATCCCAGCCAGGCCGCCGCCAATATCCAGAAAGCGGGACCGGGACGGGCCATGAGCCCCAACTTATCCTCTCCCAGTGCCGAAACGGCTTCGGCGGTAGAGAGCCAGTTGTCGATCCCCGCGGCGGACACGATCAGCGCCGCCATAGTCAGCGGGGTCAGCAACGCCGGCAGCCAGGCCAGCCGGGCATACCAGCGGGTGATTTTATCCGCCAGCGAAAAAATCACCAATAGAACCCAGACCACGGTTCCGGCGGCCACCGATACCGCCGCCGGCAAAACCAGCGCCGGTACCCATGAAACCGCGCCGGCGATACGGGCATTTTGGTAGAAGCCGTCGATATAAAAAATCGGCGGTTCCTCCGGTTCCTCGTATACATAGTCCTGTTCCGATACCAACCGGCCGCCGGTTCCGCCGCCGGCCAGCTGGAACAGTGTGCCCAACCCGCCGCCGCCGGATGACGTTTCCTCGCCGTAGACGGCGGATATCTGCAATACCGGGCTGAAAGCGGCGACAGCGATCACCGCCAGCAATAAAAAACATACCGCGTGCCCGCGTTTCACCAACCGTTCCCACCGCATACGTATCTCTCCCGTCATTATCCGCATTTACAGTCGTTTGACAAAACGCGCAGTAAAAATCAAACCCTTCTATACGTTAAATTCAAAAGCCATCGGGTCGAAGGGTTTCATCCGTTCTTCGTCAATCGTTATCTCCATCTTTTCGCAATCCTGATCCAGCACTTCGAGAAAGGTATCATAACTCAGCTGGTGCACCAACACCTCGAACGCCTCGGGATTTTCAACGTTGACTTTATCAAAGGTTTTGATCGGCAGCCGCAGCACCAACGACGCGGCCGGGAACCCCTCGGTGTAGTCATACTGGATAACGGCGGTCTTATTAAAAGGTATCTGACGGATTTTTTCTGCCATATCGTATTCAAAATAGTTTTGTCCCAACACCCTGTTCTGTACCGCCGAAAACATTTCGGGGGTATAGGTAAAAGCGGCATAGTCGGTGACCTCCGATTGGGAAGCAAAAGCGATGACTTTCTCAAAGTCCTTATCGGTCCAATAATATTCCTCTAATTGTTTCAGCTGATTTATCGCATCGGTTTTTTCCTGATCGGACATGTCTTCCAGACTGTAATCACAGGTCATATATGAAAAATAATGGGTTTCGTAATATTCTTTAATATCATCAGACGTGATGCCTTTGGAACCGCCCACGCCATACCAGCTGTTAAAAAGCATCAATTCCCTGCATTCGCTCGCCTCCAAAAAGCTGGCGAAAACCTCCCGGCCGCAGCCGATTTCTTTGAGCTCCCTGTCGCTCACGCTGACCACAATACCGTCCAATTCCCTGAGGGTATCCTCCGACAGAAGGATACCCTCCCGGTCCATCACCTTCTTGACCGCCCTGGCGCGGACAATGCCATCCTGCGCCACCGCGTGGCAATATCCGGCCAGGGTATACTCTATACTCTTATCCTTGTAATAAAACGGCGTTTCCCATGTGCGGGCGTCTTTATAAGCCAGACGGTATTTTTCGACGGCGGTTTTGGTGGCGGCATAGAGGTAGGGTATATACTCCTCGCCGGTGATTTCCTCCCCGTCAATCGTCATCACAATCTGCGCTTTCTGCGCGTTGGTGGGCATCGGCACTCTTTTCCGGGGTCTGTCGTCAACCCCGCTTGAAGAAGGCGTGACCTCGCTGTTGGTACAGCCGGCGGCGGCAACCATCAGTATAGCGGCCGCGGCTGCCAGCAGCCGGACCGGAAACCGGAAACCGGATGTTTTCATATGCGTGTTTCTCCTTTCTCGCCTGGGATATGCCCGGATAATATGGTAGGGGCCGGCGACGCCGTCCCCTACCTATACCCATCTTCAATTATACAATCACGGTATATTTATCAATTGTTAAGCAAAAAGCTTCTTGGGATTACATTGCTGCTGGACCGTCAGGTTGATTTCCGCCTTGTCCTTGCAGGGATCAATCCACTTTTTTAAATCCTCTTCAAATTCCTCGTTCCGCGCGCCATAAATAATGCTCCGGCGGGATTCTTCGTAATAATTGATCGGCTCGCCATCCTTTTCGCCCCGGTCGGCAGCGGGATCTAACCGCAGCAATACCCCCGCGTAAGGGAGCGTCTCTCCGTAGCCGTCGTCCTTTTTATATTCGACCACCACGGCTTCGCCTACCGCAGCCGCTTTGAGCTTTTCGACAAAATCCGGGTTATCGCTGTTCATATGGATATCCACATCCCGGCGGTTGGGATCGGTGGCGCCGTCCTTCCCGGTCGTGGTGGTGGTCGGTTCGGCAGTGGTCGTAGTGGTC
>WRDE01000185.1 GCA_009783605.1 Oscillospiraceae bacterium | reverse complement strand
TGGGCGCCGGTCAACGACCCGTTCAAAACCGGCACAAAATACACCGTAACGGTCAAAATCACCGCCCTCTCCGGCTATTCCTTCACCGGAATCGCACCGCAGGATGTCAAAATCAACGGCAATATCGCCACGGTCATCAGCAACAAGGGCTCGAGCATGACGCTTACTTATACGTTTGTGGCCGGGTGATAATTGCGATTTTGCTGCAAGTCTGGTAAAACATGGAAAAACCGGTTTGAAATCATACGATTTCAAACCGGTTTTTGCGTAGATGGTGGAGATGAAGTCTAAACGGCTGAAAATTTTATGCCTTTCGGAAGATATTATGCATAAAAAAAGTAGACGGGTTACAGAGATTGTGTTATGATATAAGATAAGCGGTGATAAAATCGTATGAAAGGGTCATACAGCTGAATGGGAAAATCATTGGTATTAGCCGAAAAACCGTCGGTGGCCAAGGAGCTGGCAAAGGTGCTCGGGTGCCGGCAGAACGGGCAGGGGTTTATATCGGGGGACCGATATATTGTCACCTGGGCGCTGGGACATCTTGTCACGCTGGCCGACCCGGAGAGCTACAGTCAGACATATAAGACCTGGAATCTGGAATCGCTGCCGATGCTGCCAAAAAAAATGCAGTTGGTGGTGATTAAAGAGACTTCAAAACAATACCATACGGTGCAGAGCTTGATCCGGCGGGCGGATGTTTCGGAGATCATTATCGCCACCGATTCCGGGCGGGAAGGGGAGCTGGTGGCTCGCTGGATATTGGTCAAGGCCGGCTGCACAAAGCCGATGAAACGGCTCTGGATCTCCTCCCAGACCGACAAGGCGGTGCGGGACGGATTTGCTAACCTCCGGCCGGCCGGGGAATATTACAATTTGTTTTTATCGGCGGTATCCCGGGCGGAGGCCGACTGGTTGGTCGGGCTGAACGTCACCCGGGCGCTGACCTGCAAGCATAACGCCAGCCTGTCGGCCGGGCGGGTGCAAACCCCGACGCTGGCGATGATTGTGGCGCGGGAGCAGGAGATCCGGCAGTTTGTGCCGAAGGAATACTATACCGTCCGGGCCAAATTCGGCGGGTTTTCCGCCCTGTGGATGGACGGCCGGCTCCAATCGCGGCTGTTCGACCGGGCGGCCGCCGAGGCGGTGCTGCAAAATATACGAGGCAAACAGGCTGTGGTCTCCGAGATCAAAAAACAGTATAAGCACCAGGCGCCGCCGGCCGCCTATGACCTGACCGAGCTGCAGCGGGACGCCAACCGGAAATACGCCTATTCGGCCAAGCAGACCCTGTCGCTGATGCAGTCGCTGTATGAGCGGCACAAGCTGCTGACCTATCCGCGCACCGATTCCCGCTATATCACCGACGATATCGTCCCGACGCTGCCCGACCGCCTGAGCGGCATCGCGGTCGGCCCATATAAAGAGATGGCGCTGGTCATCCGCAAAAACCGGCCGCTGTCCACCCGGTATCTGGTGGATAACAGCAGGGTCAGCGACCACCACGCCATTATCCCCACCGAGGAGCCGGCCAATCTCTCGTATCTCACGCCGGAGGAGCGGAATATTTACGATCTTGTGGTGCGGCGGTTTCTGGCGGTGCTGTCGCCGGCGTTTGAATATGAGGAAACCAAGTTGACGGTGTTGATTGGCAAGGAGAAATTCTACGCTAAGGGCAAGATGGTCAAGGCGCTGGGCTGGAAGCAGGCATACGGGCAGTCGCTGACCGACGACGAGGACGACGATCCCGAAATGCGTGAGCAAACATTACCGCAAATTCAGCAGGGAGATAGAATGAATTTAAAATCCTGCGATATTGAGACCGGAAAAACCAAGCCGCCGGCGCGGTATAATGAGGCGACGCTGCTGACCGCGATGGAAAACCCAAATGACACCGGTATGGACAGCGGGATACGGGATATCCTGAAATCCACCAGCGGATTGGGTACGCCGGCCACCCGGGCGGATATTATTGAGAAACTCTTTGATTCTTTTTATGTCGAGCGCAGCGGAAAAGAGATTGTGCCGACCTCAAAAGGGATACAGCTCATCAATATTGTGCCGGCCGACCTCAAATCGGCCGCCCTCACCGGAAAATGGGAGCAGGAGCTGGCGCTTATCAGCAAGGGGTCCGCCAAAAGCGACAAATTCATCGAACAGATGCGCGGATATACCGCCAAATTGGTATCGGCGGTTATCGCCAGCGACGCGGCCTATGTGCATGACAATATCACCCGGCAAAAATGCCCCGACTGCGATAAGTTTCTGCTGGAGGTCAAAGGGAAAAAAGGGCTGATGCGGATCTGCCCCGACCGGGAATGCGGATACCGGGAGAGCATCTCGGTCCAGACCAACGCCCGGTGTCCCAACTGCCATAAAAAATTGGAGATGCGCGGCGAGGGGGATAAACGGATGTTTGTCTGTGTCTGCGGACACCGGGAACGCCACGCGGATTTTGAAAAACGCCGCGCCGAAACCGGCGCCAATAAACACGATGTCAGAAAATACATGGAATCCCAAAACCGCCAACAGACAAACATAGGCCAATCAGCGCTGGCGGCGCAATTGGCCAAGTGGAAAGAGAATAATAGTGGATAGTGATTAGCATATAGGGGCGATTTGTAATCGCCCGCAACTAATCACTAACCACTAACCACTAACCACTAATCACTACAAAGAAAGGTTGTATTCCCGCATGAAACGTTTTATTATCCTGGCTGTCGTAATTCTCCTGACAGCCGCCCTTCTCGGCGGCTGCGCCGAAAAGAAGTGGTCTCCCGGGCAGGTCTACAAGATCAAGGACGAGCCGGAGCCGATGGATCTGGGCGGCGAAACCATCGTCGTCGTCGATTCGGTCAGTACCCGGTGGAACCGGCAGGAATTGGGCACCCCCTATAACGACGCGTGGCATTTTGTGCTGGATAATGTCGAGCAGAAATGGAACTGCAAGATTGACTTCCGGCATATCACCGAATTCAAGGTGGTGGAGGAGGCGACGCCGGAGATTTTGGCCGGCGACAAATTCTGCGATATCCTGTGCACCACCCAATGGCGGTTCGGCCATCTGATCGGTGCCGATCTGATGATGGATCTCAATGAGCTGTCCACCGACTGGGACAATATCTGGTGGAATCAGAACATACGCAAGATCGCCACGCTGAACGGCAAAACCTATGCCGCCAACGGGTCGTTCAATTTCGACGCGGTATACACCTGGTTAGTCCAGTTCAATGTGGAGATCTGGGATGAGCTGCAGCTGCCGGATCCGTATCAGCTGGTGGAGGACGGCAAATGGACGATGGATCTGCTGATGGATTACAGCAAACGCGCGATGCGGGACGAGGACGGCAACGGTATTGTCGATACGCCGGACGACCGCTGGGGGATGGTGGCCTGGGACGGGGATTTTGCCCGGGCGCTGTATATGAGCTCCGGCAACCACTATTTTGCCGAGCACGACGGCGTCCTGCGGATGGATATGGCCAATCAACGGTCGTATGACTTTGTCGGCAAGATGCAGAAATACTATAAAGAGGACAAATCGGTAGCTCCCAACTTTTTCCGGGGGGAACCGAATATAGCCGACCGGCAGAACCAGATGTTCCTCGATGGCAAATCGCTGTTCTATTCCAGCTATCTGGGCCGGCATATGATGCGGGAGATGGAGGCCGACTGGGGTGTGCTGCCGATGCCGAAATATGACGAAGACCAGGAAAAATACATGAGCACGGTGGACTGGAACGGCTCGGTCATGGGGGTTACCAAGACCCAGACCGAACCCGATAAGCTCGGCCGGCTGCTGGACGCCATCGGCTTTTACGCGATGGATCTGGAGAAGATCTACTGGCCGGATTATGAGGAAACCTATTGGCGGCATGACGAGGACGCCCGGATTGTGGCGGAGTATGTCTGTCATTCGGGGCAATACGACATGGCGCTGCTGATGGCGAACGCCAATGGCGATATTTTCGGCAGACCGATGGGGATCGTCTTTGACGCGATGTTCGGAAACACCAAGGACTTCTCGTCAGAGGTTGAGCGGTATAAGGAAGCGATTGATTACGCGCTGGATAAGTATTTTGAAGACCTGGAACATGAGAATCGGTTAGGGGATTGATCCGAGCTCATACAGCCCGGTAACCAAACTGCGTTTTCCGCTGTCGGCGAAAACGGCTTTTCCGGTCGACAGTATGGCCACCTCGTCACTGTCGACCGGGTGCCCTAACCTTTTCCCGGCTTGAGCTGCCGCCTGTTTCCGCTGCTTTGTATGATCAATGAGCAACGGCGGCATACTCTTGCCTTTGGTCATTCGCAGCAGGTCGCAGACCATCCGGTCGCGCAGTTCACTGGTGTCTATCCCCGGCAATCCGGCGCAGTACTCATAGATCTGTCCGGCATATTTTTCCAAAGAAACCGCGTGATTTGGCGCGGTTTCTCCCATTCCGCGGTACAGTTCAAAGGGGCGCAGCCCCGAAACCGCCAGCGTGTAGTCCAAAACCGATAAAAACCGCCCCTTATTATAGGTATGCCGCAGCGCGTTTTCCGCCTGTTTCAGCCGCCGCAGCTCGCCGCCGCTGATCCAGGGGCTGCGCAGTATCTCATAGGGCGGCTCCTGGTTATATACGATCCCCAGCGTCCCGGCCTGCTCCCGCAGCTTGCTGCCGTGCAGCAGCTTCAAAAAGCCCAGCTGCAGTGTGTGCGCGGATAACGCGTAGGCGCGGTCAAAGCTGTCCTGAAAACGCGGCAGGGTTTCAAACGGCAGACCGGCGATCAGATCCAGATGGATATGGATATTCTGTCCACTTAACAGCGCCCGGATATTGTCTTCGGCTTTTTTCAGATCGGTCCGGCGGGATACCGCTTGCAGCGTTGGCTCATAAAAACTCTGTAACCCGATTTCCAACTGGATCCGCCCGGGCGGGGCGGTACGCAGCAGCGCCAGTGTCGGCTGGTCAAACAGATCGGCCGACGCTTCAAAATGGAAACAGCAGGCGGTATCCAACCCGATGATATAGGCAAACAGCGTATACGCCCGCCCCGGGTC
>WRDE01000184.1 GCA_009783605.1 Oscillospiraceae bacterium | reverse complement strand
TCGGCCACTGCCCGACTTTCGTCCATCGACTCCTGCCGCCCGTTCGAGAACATCAGGTTTTCTAAGAACAGCCGGTCCTTTTGCAGGTCCACATACGGCGACTGCGCGGTATCGGCCGACAGGGCGCAGATTTTGGTCATCCGCTCCCGGATATCCGCCCAGAGGGTATCGAAATCGCCGTCCGCCGCAACCTTCGCCTCCACCAATTTTTTCCGGAATTCCACCGTCGGGTCGCAGGCCTCCCATTCGGCGAACTCCTCTTTGGTGCGGTAAGACGACGCGTCGGAGGTGGAATGCCCGGTCAGCCGGTAGGTGACCAGATCTAACAGCACCGGCCCATCGCCGTTTTCTAAGATCGGTTTCTTACGGCGCATGGCGTCGATGACGGCCAGCGGGTTCCAGCCGTCCACCCGTTCGGCGTGCATCTGCTGCGGGTTGACGCCGGCCCCGAACCGGGCCAGCAGGTTGTAGCCCATCGTCTCGCCCCGGGTCTGGCCGCCCATGCCGTACTGGTTGTTGTTGATGTTGAACAGGATCGGCAGGCCGCCGTTGTGGGCGCCGTCCCAGAGCTGTTTCAGCTGGTCCATCGCCGCGAAATTCATCGATTCATAGACCGGGCCGCAACCGAGCGACGCGTCGCCGATATTGGCGATAACGATGCCTTTTTTCTGGTTGACCCGCTTATACAGCGCCGCGCCCATGGCGATGGGGGCGGACCCGCCGACAATGGCGTTGTTGGGATAGATGCCGAAGGGCAGGAAAAAGGCGTGCATCGACCCGCCGAACCCCTTGTGGAAGCCGGTCTCCCGGGCGAAAATCTCCGACGCGGTGCCGTAGAGCAGAAAATCAATCGCCAGATCCCGCACGCTGCCGGAGGTATTGACCTTCTCGACCGCCCGCAGGATCGAGCCGCCGAAAAAGCTCTCCATGATCGCCATCAGCTCGTTCTCGTCTAACTTGTGGATGGAAGACAGCCCTTTGGCCAGTATCTCGCTGTGGCCCCGGTGGGAACCGAAGGTGATGTCGTCCCGCTCTAACAGATAGGCCTGCCCGACGGCGGTGGCCTCCTGCCCCAGCGAGAGGTGTGCCGGGCCGGGATAGGTCTGCTCGACGCCGTTATAGACGCCGTTCATCTTGCAGTCCCGGATCATCGTCTCAAACTCCCGCAGCATGGCGATATCCCGGTAGATCCGGAGCAGGTCGCCGTCGGTAAAGTGCTTCTCTTTCTTCTCGGCGGCCACGGTTTTAGCGTACTGGTTGACCGGGATATCGGTGAAGGTGATGAACCCGGGGGCCCGCATTTCGGCCGGAGATATGTGTTGTGATTTTGGCATGTGTGTTGTGCTCCTTTATTTATTGGTTTTTATATAATATTGGTTTTCATCCCATTTTATTGGATTTTCCTCTATGTATTGCCAAATGCGCAGGTAATCGGATTCGTCGCGGATGATGTGGTCGTGATATGATTTCTGCCATATTTTTTTATCAAACGGCGAATTCAATCTGTTTTGTGTGCAAACGGTTATAAAATAGGCATTTTTTTGAGAATAATCATAATTTTTTAAGCGCTGCAGTTTTCGTTGCGGCAAATTCAAAAAATCACCCCTTTGCGGAACGACACGGGGGTCGTTCCCTACGTCATTCATCGTATCCAATATACAAGTTCCCCACATAGCCCATCACATAAACAGCGCTTCCCGCACAATCTCGCTAACCGTCGGATGGGGGAACACCAGCTCTTTGATATCGTCTGTCCGCATCTCGCTCTCGATCATCAGCGCCGCGCCGTAGATGATCTCGGAGGCGTAATTGCCGATCATATGGACGCCTATCAGCCGGTCATTTTTCTTGTCGATCACTAACTTGCAGATACCGTCGCCGCCTTCGTTTTCAGCCACATACCGGCCGGAATACATCATCGAGGCGGTGACGGTCCGGGCGTCGTAGCCCTTTTTCGCGGCGCTCTCCTGGGTTTCGCCGACGCAGGCGACCTCGGGGTTGGTGTAGATGACCGAGGGGATGGCGTGATACCGCATGATGTCCTTCTTGCCCGTCCCGGTAACGGGACGAATGATATTATTGACGATGACCTCGCTCTCGCGGTAGGCGGTGTGGGCCAGCATCAGCACGCCGTTCACGTCGCCGGCGGCGTACAGCCCGGCGATATTGGTCCGGCCGTATTCGTCGGTTTTGACCGCGCCCCGATCCATCTCCGGCGCCAGCTTTTCCAACCCGAACCCCGCCGTGACCGGCCGCCGGCCGATCGAGAACAGCACCTTGTCGGCCCGGATGCTCCGCTTCTCTCCGGCTTGCTCATACTCCACCGCGCCGGTCCCGATCCCGGTGACCTTACAGGACAGCAGGAATTTGACGCCCTTTTTCTCATAGTTTTTCTGCAAAATCGAAGCGATCTCCCGGTCGGTGTTGCCGGCGATATGGTCCAGCATCTCGATCACCGTAACCCTGCTGCCCGCGGAATTGAAATAGGACGCCATCTCCAGCCCGATCACGCCGCCGCCGATAATGACGAAGTTTTCCGGGATGGACTCCAGCTCCAGCACCTCCCGGTTGGTCAGCCCGAACCCGGATGCATACGCCTCCCGCAGCCCCGGGATCGGCGGCAGTACCGGTTCGGAACCGGTGGCGATCAGCAGCTTTTTGCCGGTACAGGTCTTACCGTTGACCGCCACCTCAAAGCCGGCGGCGGTTTTGCCGAGAATCTCCCCGAATCCGATTTCGACCGTGACATGGTTCTTTTTCAGCTGCGCCGCCACGCCGGATACCAGCGTTTTGACCACCTTGTTCTTCCGGGCGATCACCTTTTGCTGATCCAACTGCGCACCGGTGGCGGTGACCCCATATTTTTCGCCGCCGCCCTTGGCGTAGTCATAGATTTTCGCGCTGTGCAGCAGCGCCTTGGAGGGTACGCACCCCTCGTTCAAACAGACGCCGCCCAGCGCCCGCTTTTCAATGACCAATGTTTTCAGCCCGGCATGGCCCGCCCGTTCGCCGGCCAGATAGCCGCCGGGGCCGCCGCCGAGGATGATCAGATCAAACGTATCCTGCATATGTGGTTTCCTCTCTGTCTATTTCGCCAGAAGCTCGGTAAAAGCCTCCAGATTCTGTTTCAGCTCCATCACAAACCGCGCCGCCGGCGCGCCGTCCACCGCCCGGTGGTCATAGGTCAGCGACAATCCCATCGACGGGTAGCTCCGGATGGCTCCGTCCACCGTCCGCACCCGCTCCACCACCGCGCAGACGCCCAGAATACCGGTCTGCGGCGGGTTGATGACTGGGGTAAAGCTCTCGACGCCGAGGGTGCCGAGGTTGGTGACCGTAAAGGTGCCGCCCTTCAACAGATCGGGGGATATCGTTCCGGCCACCGCCTCCTGAATGAGCTTTTTGGCATTTACCGAGATCTCCGCCAGCGACATGCTGTCGGCATCCCGCAGCGTCGGCACGATCAGCCCCCGCGGCGTGTCCACCGCCACGCCTACATGGACGCCGCGGTAGCGGTGCAATTCCTCGCCGATCAGATGCGCGTTGAGGTCCCGGTGGTTTTTCAGCGTCCGGGAGACGGCGTAGAGGAGGATATCGTTCAGCGTAATCCCGGTGATGGTTTCATCCTTGCTGGCTTTCAGGACGGCGCGGTATTGCAGGATATTTGTCGCGTCAAAGCTCCCCTGATTGGTGAGCTGCGCCATTGAGGACAGCGACTGGAGCATGGATTTGGCAATGGCCTTGCGGATGGTGGTAAATTTGACGATCTCCACCTCGCCGGTATCCGGCGCGGCGGCCGCCGGTTTATTCCGCAGGTCCGCCACCGTGACCCTGCCGCCGATCCCGGTTCCGCCGACACCGACAGCATTCTCTCCCGCCGCCAATGCGGCGCCGGTCAGCAGCGGGCCGTTTTTCGCCGCCGCCTGTATATCCCGCTCGATAATCCGGCCTCCGGGGCCGGTCCCGGCGACCGACCGCAGGTCAATTCCCGCTTTTTCGGCGAGAGCTTTTGCCCGCGGGGAGGCCTTGATTTTGTCGGTATCCGCATAAGTAACCGGAGCGGCCGGGGCGGCGGCGGGTGCAGCCGCCACAGACACAGCTTTTTCCGCTTCTTGTGCGGGAGCGGCGGCTTTACTCTGAGCCGATTTCACCAGCGCGGAGATATCCTCGCCGGGCGCGCCGATCACGCATACCGTCTCCAGCACCGGCACGTCGTCACCCTCCTGCGCGAGGATCTCTAACAGCGTGCCGGATTCCTTCGCCTCCTCGTCCACCGACGTCTTGTCGGTCTCATAGGAGAACAGCAGGTCGCCGGCTTTGACCGCGTCTCCTTTCTGTTTGTGCCACTTGGTAATGATACAGCTCTCTACCGATATGCCGACTTTCGGCATGATGATTGCGGTTGCCATAATGATGTTTCCTCTCTGTAATTTAGACTTTAGGGCTTAGGGCTTAGACTTTAGGATTTTGATTTTTCAGATCCCTGACCCATCATAAAGCTTTCGCGTTTTCCAATAAATACTTCTCCGCCGCGGCGCACCAGAGTCCTTTGTTTTGGGCTACTAATGTATGCAGCCTGGCCAGCAGCGGATCGGTTTTGCCTTTTTCCTCAAAATCCGCTATCGCGGTGAGCGGCATTGAAATGTTGGTGTAGATCAGCTTTTTGCCGCCCGGGATGCCCGGCAGGTTCAGCGTCGCTTCCGCCGCGCTGTCTAAGCCGCCGATATGGGTCACCATGGCGGCGGGGTCGATCAGCCCCTCCTGCATCATGGCGATGGATTCCACCATATCGTCGGTGTTGCCGCCCGAGGTGCCTACGATATGGGTGGCGGCGTAATGCACGTTATAAAAGTTCAGGTTGGCGGAGAATTCCGGGTTGGTCGGCCCCGCGAAAAAGTTCAGACAGCCGTCCTTCCCCAGCAGCGCGTCCCCCATCTCCACCACCGCTTTCACCGGCGCGTAGACAAACACGTCGTCATACCCGCCGCCGGCCAGCTCCCGCAGATGCCCGACCGGATCCGCGATGCCGGCGGTGTTGACATACACCAACCGGATCC
>WRDE01000183.1 GCA_009783605.1 Oscillospiraceae bacterium | reverse complement strand
CTTCCACATCGGGGACAGTGATAACTCCCGTGTTTTCTTCGTGTTCATACGAAACACCGCCGCCGTTTTCGTCCGTCCATGCGGCAACGTTTTCCGTTTCGCCGTCTGATGTCCAAACCTTTAAATCATCGCTTGATCCTATGTCATATTCCGCGTTATCCTCCGGTTTATCCCACGCTATTATCATGCCGTCTTCGATTATATACGGCAATTCTTTGCAAATACATACCATCCCGCACTCATCGTATTCTAAAATATTCGGGCAGTGTTGCTCATCACCGATAGAGCAAAAATCACATTCTTCGGCACCTGAAGCACAAATATTACAGTGGCTCTCGTTGTCATCGTCCTTGACAAAAATAATTTGGCACCAACATTCTCCGATTCCGAACACTACCCCGTTTTTTATTAAAAGGTCGCCGTCAAAAACATAGATAGTTACGCTATCCTCATCAAAAGAAATAACCTGACCACCGTCAATAATAACATTTATGTTGCCTTCGGCATTAATTGCAATACCGAAATCATTTACAATCCTACCGCCCGCAATTACTTCAAAATTTGCGGCGTAGTTGTCATCTTCATTCTCTATAAATATAAGCGTCCAATCAAAAAACGGCTCAGACGCTGAAATATCCGCTCCCCACCGCACCGTCATGTTTCCGGGCAACTCTAACCAAACCATGTCATCCACCACAGCCGTGCCGATGACCTCAACGGTTATTTCCGCAGGGGGATCGGGTATGAGATTGTGTATTGCGGTTTCAATCGCTGCCGCGCTCATATCGGTGATATTTTCCACGTTACCAGCTGCCGCCAGTGTCACCGCCGGAATAAGCGTAAGCACCATACAAAGCGTTACCGCCCACACTATGATTTTTGTGTAAAATGCCCTCGGGCATGTGAAAAAAGGATATTATGATGCCGTTAATAACACCTCCGATTCTGTGCGGTGATTGAATCCTTTATTAAGCAAGCGCAGAGCCTCGCAATACAGCGTCATTATGGTAGGGGTCATAAGTCATTTTATCTTATTCGGTCATCTTTAACACGAGCATAGTAATATCGTCGGCCTGTTCAGCGCCGTCGGCGAACGTGTCGATCTCCCGTTTTACGGAAGCGGCGAATTCCTTGAGCGGTAAGCCGCGGCAATCGTTAGCAACCTCTAAAAGTTTCGGGTCGGAGAACAGCTCGTTGCTGTTGTTCACCGCCTCGGTAACGCCGTCGGTATAGAGGAACAGCTCGTCGCCCGTGCTGAGTGTGACTTCATCTTGCTTATAGCGCATACCCTCCATCCCGGCGAGGACGAATCCGGGCTTGGTTGGCAGCCATTCAAACGATCCGCCGTTTCGTCTTATCAGCGGCGGGTTATGCCCGGCGTTGACATAGGTGAACAGCCCGGTTGGGATATCGAGATACCCCATGAACGCCGTAACGAACATATCGGCGTCGTTGTTCTCGCATAGTATATTGTTGACCGCCTCGAACACCTCTTTGGGGCTTTTCCCGTACTGCGCGTTGTTTTTTATCAGAGTCTTTGCTATCACCATAAACAGCGCGGCCGGGACGCCCTTGCCCGATACATCCGCCATGACCACGGCGAGGGTGTTATCGTCTGTCAAGAAGAAGTCATAAAAGTCGCCGCCGACCTCCTTCGCCGGTATCATGCTGGCGTAAATGTCAAACTCCTTGCGGTTGGGGAACGCCGGGAAGATACAGGGCAGCATACTCGCCTGTATCTTTGTCGCCACATCCAATTCCGCTCCGATACGCTCTTTGTCGGCGGTGATGGTCTTGATGCTGGAGATCATCGTGTTGAAAGCGTCGGACAGGGTTTCGATCTCGTCGCCTGTCTTAACATCAAGGCGGTAGTCGAGGTCGCCCGCGCCGATGATACCCGCTCCGGTGTTCAGCTCGATTATCGGTCTTGCCAGACCCGCCGCCATCCTCCGGGCCATCAGGGCGTTTCCGGCCAGTGTCAGCAGCAGCGCGAGGGCGAATATACCTAGTGTGATGAAAATCATGCGGTCGGTACCGGAAACGGCGTCGTTTGTCAGGTTGATTATGTTCCGCTCACTCTCGGTGGCCGGGGCTATGACCTCCTCAACGCTCATCACCACCGACAGGCTCCACGGCAATGTATCCAGCGGCGCATAGGCGATAAAGAGATCCTCACCGTCAGTCTGCACGCGCTCGATCCCTGTCCCGCCTTCCAATATCCGCGCCGCGGTATCACCGGGAAACAGCTCTGTCAGATTCGGGCTTATCACTGCACCGTCTTCGATTGTTACCATATCGCTGATAATCATATCCCCGCGTCCGTTGGCGATGAAAGCATAGCCTGTTTCGCCCAAACTTGTCTCCACAACAATCTCCCGCAGGGCGTTCAGTTCCATCCCCGCTCCAACCACGCCGAACAGCCTGCCGTCCGGGCCGTAAAACGGCATGGCGCATGTGATGGCAAGCCCGCGCCCGGAGTTGTCGGCAAAGACGTCGGTCCAAGTTTGCTCCCCGGCGTCTTTGGCGGCATTGTACCAGCCGCGTGTACGCGGATCAAATATGTTTGTTTTTAAGTCAGAATCCCTGTCGGCGGATATGGAAACGCCGTTTTCGCTTCCCAGATAGACCGAGCGTACATACTCCAGCGAATCATGCTGGGCGATCAGAAGAGGGGAGATATGCGCAAGCAGCCCTATTTCATCCTCAATATCTTCACGCGCCGTTCCTTCCGGTAGCCTGAGCTGCGCCGCGGTACGCCCCGCGTTGGCTGCGTCGGGGAATCCGATGCCCATGGGTAAAAGCATATCTGAGTTGGATACTATTTCCTCCAGATTGTGAGCGGTCACGGACACCAGCCGGGACACCGCCGCAAGCTGCTCGTCGCTGATGGCGGCTTTATTAAGGGCAAGCTGCAGCAGGGATTCCCGCATCTGATGCTCTAACGCCTCTTTGCTGTCGCCTGCCGCCGCCGAACCAAGCCGCTCACTGGTGCCGATCACATTCCCGCGCATAACGATGATGCATATAACAGCCGCAAGGCATACCGCCGCCGCCGCCGTGAGGGAGCTGAGAAGCACCTGTCTGCGAATCTTGCCGTAAATAGAACCCCTCATATTCTCTCTGCCTCCTGTTTCATCTTTTCAGCCTGCCCGGTCAACTGCATATCAGACTCTGCCTTCCCTTTATAAAGTATCGCGTGTTCGTATTGTCCCAGCGGGTCGAAGCCGCAGAAGCAAAATCCGTTTTGACGCAGTGATTCATATCCGTATACCGCCGATGGGTCACGGAGGTTGAGCGCGACGATCGCTTGCTCCTTCGGTAAATCGGCGCCGCATTCTAAAGCATGGATATATACCGTCCGGTTGTGCGCATCACGAACGCAGCAGACGCGGGTTTCGCCGGGCTGACCGTTGGTTTTTATGTCCGCTTTAACTCCCAGCTTATCATACATCCAACAAGCCGGACCGGCTATCTCATCATGTATGTACAGTGTGCCGGCATCCTTTACCGACAGATTGCCGGTGTACAACACGAGGGCGTTCTTTCCGTGCCTCGCGCCGGGCAAAAATCCGGTCGGTGTCCAGCCTAAACGCTCCGTTATCCTTTGGGCGGCGGTATGTGTCGTTGCCGCCTGACCCTTGACAGTTCCCGCACCGCGCCCCCGCAGGACATCGGTGAAATGGCTGACCAGTCTTATCCCCATCCCGTTTCCGGTAAATCCGGGACGCACGGTAAGCAGACAGCCCGTCGTCTTATGATCGTTAAACAGCCCGCGGGAAAGCCCGGACACCCCTTTCAACTCGCCGTTATCGTCAAACGCCGCGAATATCTCTATGTTTGCCTCAAGCCAGCGGGCGTTATAATACTCCGCGCTGTAATACTCCGTCCCGCGCGCTTCGATCAGGCAGTTTACGACCTGTTCATACTCACTTCCAGCAGGCGGTCTAATGATCAAATTATCACCACCAGATTGTTCACACCGAAGGTTTCGCGGTAATATACCACTTCCGCCGCTTCGGTTATGTATTTTATCCCCATCAGACCGATACTGTCCTCGATATCATCGGTAAGCCGGTCCTTGCAGAATTCAAGCGGGTTGAACCTTTGCCCGGTATCCCGCAGACGCAGTACGATCCCGCCTTCAAAGCGTGACAGCCGCACCGATATATCCCCTCCGTCCGCGTTCTGTTCCGCGATCAAAACGATCAATTCCTCAACAGCCATCGAGAGCAGCATCGTCTGCTTAACGGCAAAGCCCTGATCCCCGCAAAAATCGCTCACCGCCGCGCTCGCCTCACCGGCTTTTACCGCGTCCCGCTCCACCGAGAACGCCAATGCCGTATCGTCAGGCGCCGTCTTGTTCCTCTGCCGTGTGAGCAGCAGCAGTAACCCCATTGATACCCCGGCGGCAGGCAGATGCAGCCAGATTATATCCCCGCCCGGTATGGCAAACAGCAAAGCCAGCAGGGGAGGGAGAAGCATATCCTGCGCCAGTGCGGCGGCATTCGCCAGCCTGACCTTCCGTATGGCGGTATACCATGAGACAAACAGGCTGCCGTTCATGTAAAAGGGCATGTATATGCAGAAGCACAGGATGACGAAGAAGAACGGATCCGCCCCGAACAGCGCGGCGACAGACCGGTGGAACAGAAGGATCAGCAAGGCGGAAAGAGAAATCAGGGCGTTGCCGAAGATAAACGTCACGCGCGACAGCTGCCGGAGGCTGGTCATATCGCGTTCTTCGTACAGCACTCCGGCAATCGGCATCTGAACGCCGGATATTCCGTTTGCGAACGCCGTGACAAACCGCATCAGCATATTAAGTACGCTGAATACGGCAACGGCTTCAGCCCCCGCGGCGGTCAGCAGGATGACGTTCAGCAGAAAGATGCTCGCAAACCGGTACAGCCGCGACAGCCCCGTGGGGCTGCCCAGATGGATCAATGCGGTCATATCCCCGCGGATATGGTCCGGCATACATATACGCAAGCCGTTCTTAGGCAGATGCAGCATTGACAGCGAAATTACCAAAGCCGGCCCTGTGGCGAATGCTTGCGCATACGCCAGCCCTTCAAGCCCCATCCCCGCACCGAAGGTGTACAGTATGCCGAATACAACGCTCGCGCCGGTAAGCG
>WRDE01000182.1 GCA_009783605.1 Oscillospiraceae bacterium | reverse complement strand
TGAACGGCGGCATAATTCGTATATGCGGGAAGCGGTGAAGGGGGATTGAGCATGAGGAAGCACTACATAGACAACCTGCGGACTCTCACGGTTCTGCTGCTGTTTCCCTATCATATCTTCATGGTATATAACAATTGGGGCGAACGCTGGTATATCCACGGGAAGGATCTCTGGTTTCCCAGTTTTTTTATCGACATATGCAGTATGTGGATGATGCCGCTGCTGTTCACCGTCGCCGGCATCAGTTCACGGTATGCGCTGGAGCGGCGGAGCGCAGGGGAATATGCGAAGGAACGGGTCAACAAGCTGTTGGTACCCCTGATCTTCGGCATCCTGCTGGTGGTTCCGATCCAGTCATACATTGCGGGAGTGTATTTTAACGGCGGCGCGGGTTATCTTGATTTCTTTACAAAGTTCACCGACCTCAGTGGCTATGACGGCGCGTTTACGCCCGGGCATTTGTGGTTCATACTCTTTCTGTTTGTGATTTCGATGGTGTGTCTGCCGTTTATGGCGCTGTATAAGCAGAAAGGAAAAGGGACGCTCGGCGATAATACACCGTTTATATGTGTTATATTGCTGGGGCTGCTCCCCTGTATCGGCAGTATGCTCAAAATCGGGGGCAAAAGCCCGACCGAAAATCTGGCGTATTTCCTGCTGGGATATTTCTTCCTCACCGGCGATAAGCTGCTGGAAAAATTGGAAAAATACCGCTGGCTGTTGCTGGGGCTGTCGGTTGCGTATGCCTTGTTTATGAAATACGTTCTAAAAGGGGAATTCTTTGAAGCCGCCTGCTGGCTGTTGATCCTGACAATGCTGGGCTGGGGGCGGCGGCACCTCAATTTCAGCGGAAGGATACCCGCCTATCTGTCGAAATCCTCTTTCGGGGCATATCTTTTCCACCAATCCTGGATCGTCGTCACGGCGTTTTTCATCTTCAAACTCACGGATAAGACAGCGCTGCAAATTCCGCTGACCTTCCTGTCGGCCATCTCCTTAACCTATCTCACATATGAGCTGTGCCGCCGGCCGCCGGTCACCCGATGGATGTTCGGATTGAAAAAATAGCAATCGAAGAATATTGTTAAAAATATAAGAGGAGATGTGAAAAGTGGAAAAAGGGGAGTATCTGACGGTTCAATTGGAGCCGTTGACTGTACAAACCGGTAAACGCCTGAACCCGACAATTTCGTCATGGGATGCGGGTTATTTTACCGAGCAATTGAATGAATACGGAAAAAACGGCTGGGAATTGGCGTCTTGTTTTACTACCATAAAACCGGAGCTCCGCACCGCTTCTACAGGCGGTATTTTCGCGATGTTTAAAAGAAAAATATAGTAATTCCGCTTGAAAACAGACCGAAAAACCGTCTTTTTCGTCGTTTTCGGGGATGTGTTCTAAGAGGAATTACTATGGATAACAGGAGAGCTCATGAACTTTCAAACCCTTCGCCGACAAATATTAAACAACGAATTTGCCCGGATGAACGACCGGCAGCGGGAGGCGGTGTTCGCCACCGAGGGGCCGTTGCTGATTCTGGCCGGCGCCGGCAGCGGCAAGACCACGGTGCTGATCAACCGCATCGCCAACATTATCCGGTTCGGCAATGCCTACCACAGTGAGGAGCAGTCGTCGCGGTTCGACAACGCCTACCACAGCGAGGGCCAACCGTCGCGGTTCGGAAATACGGGTGAGCCGTGGGTTACCGATGAGGATATCCGGCGGCTGCAGGCGGTCGCCGACGGCACCGGCCAGTTGGATGAGTATCTGACCGGTCTGCTGGCGGTGGACCCCTGCCCGGCCTGGCGGATTTTGGCTATCACCTTCACCAACAAGGCGGCCGGCGAACTCAAGAGCCGCCTGTCCGCGATGCTGGGACCGGCGGGCGACGAGGTGATGGCCGGCACCTTCCACTCCTTCTGCGCCCGTATTCTGCGCCGCGAAGGGGCGGCCCTCGGCTATTCATCCAATTTTGCCATCTACGATACCGACGATTCCCGCCGGCTGATGAAGGAATGCATGAAAGCGCTGGAGATGGATGAAAAGGTGCTGGGCCACCGGGCGATCCTCAACGAAATTTCCCGGGCGAAGGATACCCTGTGCTCGCCGGAGGAACTGCTGGCCCAATCCGGCGGCGATTCGCGGCTCAAATCCGTCGCCCGCGCCTATGCGCTGTATCAGCAGAAGCTGCTGGAGGCCGACGCGATGGATTTCGACGACCTGTTGAGCCGGACGGTGGAGCTGTTTATAGAAAACCCCGAAACGCTGCGCCGGTATCAGCAGCGGTACCGGTACATCATGGTGGACGAATATCAGGACACCAACCATGTCCAATACCGGCTGATCAAATTGCTGGCCGGGGGTTGGGGCAACCTCTGCGTGGTGGGGGACGACGACCAGAGCATCTATAAATTCCGCGGCGCCACCATCGAAAACATCCTTGGCTTTGAGGAGGAATTCGGCGGGTGCCGCCTGATCCGGTTAGAACAAAATTACCGCTCGACTCAGAACATACTCGCCGCCGCCAATGCCGTCATCGAAAAAAATATTCATCGCAAAGGCAAAACCCTCTGGACCGAAAATCCGGCCGGCGCGCTGATTGAACAGCATGTGCTCGACAACGAGGACGAGGAGGGGCGGTTTATCGCCGAAACCGTCCTCAAAGGGGTGCAAAGCGGCAAAAAATTCCGGGATTTCGCGGTATTATACCGCGCCAACGCCCAGTCCAACGCCATCGAGCGGTCATTGGTGAAAAGCGGCGTACCCTACCGCATCTTCGGCGGCCACCGCTTCTTCGATACGCAGGAGATCCGGGACGCCACCGCGTATCTGCGGGTGATCCGCAATCCGGCCGACGGCGTCGCGCTGCGGCGGATCGTCAACACGCCTCGGCGGGGTATCGGCGACACCACCCTCGACCGGGCGGCCGAGATAGCCGACGGGCTGGGGATCCCGCTGTTTGAGGTGCTGTCGGGCGCCGCCGATTATCCGGGCATCTCGCGTGCCGCTGATAAATTAAAAATATTTGTAAATATTATAAATGCATTGCGGCAGATCAACAACGAGGAAACCCCGCTGCATCAGCTCTATAACACCATGCTGGAGCAGACCGGATATCTGGAAATGTGGCGGACCGCCGGGCCGGAGGAGATCGGCCGGGTGGACAACCTCCGGGAGCTGGAATCGTCGATCAAAGAGTATGAGCAAAACGCCGAATCCGGCGCCGGACAGCTCTCGGGATTTCTGGAGGAAGCGGCGCTGATGACCGACGTGGACAACTACGACCCGGCCGCCGACGCGATGGTGCTGATGACGATGCACGCGGCCAAAGGGCTGGAGTTCCCGGCGGTGATCCTCCCCGGGTTCGAAGACGGGGTGTTCCCGGGGATGCAGAGCGTGTTCAACCCCGATGAGATGGAGGAGGAACGGCGGCTCTGTTATGTGTCGCTGACCCGGGCGAAGGAGAAATTGATCCTGACCCGGGCCGCCAGCCGGCTGCTGTACGGCTCCACCACCCGCAACCGCCAGTCGCGGTTTCTGGCGGATATCCCGCCGCACTTGATGGAGATACACGATAAACACGTCGGTTCCGGCGGCGGATACCAAAAAACCGAATATGAGGATTGGAAGCTGCCGGCGGCGCCGAAAAAAACGGCGGCCAAGCCGCTTCCGAAGATCCAAACGGCGGCAAAGCAACCCGCCGAACGCTGGCAGGCCGGCGACGGGGTATACCATAAAACCTTCGGCAACGGCGAGATTGCCGCCGCCGCCCCGATGGGCAACGATACGCTGCTGACCATCCGGTTCGACGGGGTGGGGGAGAAGAAGATCATGGCGAATTTCGGCAATCTGCGGCGGCGGGACGGGAGTGAATAACATTAAATATACGGTTATAAATGAACATACCAATTTCGATTTCCATGACGCGCAGATAAACGGCGTTCGATTTCAGGACGGTCACATGGTATGGGATCTGCCGGTTATCCAAACGCCAGTCATCTACGCGCCGCATAAAAAGCTGGATGAAGATACCTGTTACATAAAAAGCGCCGTCATGGTTCTTGAAAACGCCGCGATCGAAAGCATTGTTATCGGCGGATACGAGATATACGACAATAAGGGCAATCTGATAGAGGCGCAGGCGTCTGTGCCGGCGCCGCCGGAGGAATATGGGGAAATTTTGCAAAATATATCCTATAAAAATTTTAGATATATCGGCAGTATGACGGTATTGCCGGTTACCGGTGACCGACGATATCGGGTCAGGTTTACTGTTCCGGGGCATGAAATAACGATAACCTTTACCAAATCCATGATTAAATGGGATGAATTTGCGGGTGTAACATGGTATCGTAATAAACGTTGGAGAAGTGATCGGTCCAATTAAGCAATGAACAGTTTTTATGAGAGAATATCCATGTGGCTTGTTGCGGATAATATAAATCTTATTGTTAAAAGAATTAAGTGGATGCTGTTTTCTCACAAAAGGAGGCCCGCCCTATGTCTCAATTCATCCGCTGCCTCACCGACGACGGCGCGGTGCTGGCTATGGTGTTGGACAGCACCGATATCGCCGCCCGGGCGGAGCAGATCCACCGCAGTGCGGCGGTAGTCACCGCTGCGCTGGGGCGGCTGCTGACCGCCGCGTCAATGATGGGCAGGATGCTGAAAAACGACAGCGATTCCCTGACATTAAAGATCGACGGCGACGGCCCCGCCGGTTCGATCGTGGCGGTATCTGACAGCGGCGGCAATGTCCGCGGCTACGCGGAAAATCCGGTGGTGGATATCCCGGCCAAATATCCCGGCAAGTTGGACGTCGGCGCGGCGGTCGGGCGCGGTATACTGTATGTGATCCGGGATACCGGATCCGGCGAACCGTTTATCGGCTGTTCGGAATTGGTTTCCGGCGAGATCGCCGAGGATATCACAAATTATTTCGCCGTTAGTGAACAGATCCCCACCGTCTGCGCGCTGGGGGTTCTGGTCAACCCGGATCTGACGGTCAAAGCCGCTGGCGGGCTGCTGATCCAGCTGCTGCCGTTCTGCCCTGAAGAAATCATCGGCCGGTTGGAAACGAATATGGCCGCGCTGCCAGCCATGACGGCGATGTTGGAGAGCGGAATGACGGTGGAGGA
>WRDE01000181.1 GCA_009783605.1 Oscillospiraceae bacterium | reverse complement strand
GTTTTTCCACGCCAAAAGTGTCCATATCAACCGCCCAGATAGGCTTTTACTACCATTTCATCGTTTCGCAGCTCTTCTCCCGGCCCCTCCAGCACAATATTGCCGGTATCCAACACATAGCCGTAGTCCGCCAGGCCCAACGCCATTTTGGCGTTCTGCTCCACCAACAGGATGGTGGTGCCCTCCTGATTCAGCGACTTGATGATATTGGTGATATCCCGGACGATCAGCGGGGCGATCCCCATTGACGGTTCGTCCATCAGCAGCAGCTTCGGCGCCGCCATCAGCCCCCGGCCGATGGCCAGCATCTGCTGCTCGCCGCCGGAGAGGGTGCCGCCGTGCTGTCTGGCGCGCTTTTCCAATATCGGGAACCGCTCAAACACCGCGCGGGCCCGGCGCCTGCGTTCATTTTTATCCTTACAGGTATAGGCGCCCAGCTCCAGATTTTCCATAACCGTGAGGTCTTTGAAAATATGGCGCCCCTCCGGCAGATGGACCAGCCCCCGCGCCACGATCTCATGGGCCTGCAGGTTGGTGATATCTTCGCCGTAAAAAAAGACTCTCCCGGCGGACGGCCGGATCAGTCCGGAAATCGTTTTGAGGGTGGTACTTTTGCCGGCGCCGTTGCTGCCGAGCAGGGTGACGATCTGCCGTTCCCGCACCTCAAAGCTGACGCTCTTCAGCGCCGCCACCTTGCCGTAATAGGTCTCGAGATTTTCAACTTTCAGAATAGGCTCCGGAAGAGAAGAAGACATGGGGCACCTCGTGAATAGTGGATAGTGATTAGCGGTCAGTGATCAGTGGTCAGTTTTAAGATAGAATTTTGTATACAGCTTTATTCGTCGGTTCCCAGGTAGGCTTCTATGACCCGGGGATCCGACTGTACTTCAAACGGGGTTCCCTCGGCGATTTTGGTACCGAAGTTGATGACGATCACCTGTTCGCTCACCTTCATGACCAGATCCATATCGTGTTCGATCAAAAACACCGTCATGCCGAAATCGGTGCGGAACCGGCGGATCAAGGCCACTAAGCGGTCCTTTTCCTCCCGGTTCAATCCGGCGGCCGGCTCATCCAGCAGCAGCAGCTTGGGTTTGGCCGCCAATGCCCGGGCCCATTCGGTGCGGCGCTGGTCGCCGTAGGATAAATTTTTGGCGACCTCGTTCTGTTTATCCAAAATCCCCACATAGCCGAGATAATATTCGGCGGCCTCGCGGATCTCCCGTTCCTCCCGGCGTTCGGCCGGATGCCGCAGCAGCGCGCCGAAAACCGATTGCCGGCTGATGCTGTGGGCGCCGCTCATGACGTTTTCTAACACCGTCATATTCTTGAACAGCCGTACATTCTGGAAGGTGCGGATGATGCCCTTCTGGGTGATCCGGTACGGCTTCAACCCCAGCAGCGATTCGCCTTCAAACAGGATATCCCCCGATGTCGCCCGGTAAAAACCGGTCATGCAGTTGAAAGCCGACGTCTTGCCGGCGCCGTTGGGCCCGATCAGCGAGGTGATCGAAGACTCCTCAATATGAAAGCTCAGATCCTCAATGGCCGTGATGCCCGAGAATCGCATGGTGAGATTTTGAATCTGCATGAGAGGCATAGCAATTTGGGTCCCTTCGTAGGAATAGTGATCAGTGGATAGTGATTAGTGATTAGTGATTAGTGGTTACCTAATCACTATCCACTAATCACTAAAAAACGCTTCAGCGTTTTTTCCGCTCCGGCCATAGCCCTTGCGGGCGCAGGATCATGACCACGACCAGCAGCAGGCCGAAGAACAGCATCCGCATGTCCCCCACCACCGGTATATCCCGGAACAGCTCCGGGAAGATGGCGAAGAAGGCCGCGCCGGCCAATACCCCCGGGATCTTGCCCATCCCGCCGAGGATCACCGCCAGCAGGATGTTGGCGGATTGGTTGAAATCAAAGGTGGTCGGGGAGATCGACGCCATTCTTACCGCGTAGAAGCTGCCGGTGATGCCGCCCAGCACCGCCCCGATCATATAGGCGTAGAGCTTGTACCGGGTGGTGTTGACCCCCATCGCCTGCGCCGCGTCCTCGTCCTCCCGGATATACGCCAGCGCCCGGCCGAACCGGGAGTTGCGGATACGGTAGGAGATGAAGATGAACGCCACCACCAACACTAAGAACACATAATACCAGTGCTCGGTTTTGGTCAGCTGCAATCCGAAAAGCGACGGGCGCTCGATCGAGTGAAGCCCGGTGGCTTTGCCGGTGATCTCTAAGTTCCGGGCGGTGATCCGCACGATTTCGGCGAAGCCGAGGGTGACGATAGCCAGATAGTCGCTGCGCAGCTTCAACGTCGGCGCGCCGATCAATACCGCAGTAATAATAGCCATCACCACCGATACCGGCAGCGACAGCCAGAAGCTGAGTCCGAAGGTCTGGATGCAGATACCGGTGGTATAGGCGCCGATGGCGAATTTCGCCGCGTAGCCGAGGTCGCATAGCCCGCAGTAGCCGACGATGATATTCAGCCCCAGCGCCAGCAGCATATAGAACATCGCGTCCCACATGACCCCGATCACATATCTGCCCAGAAACAGCGGACCGGCCACCATCGCGGCGAATAACGCCGCGCAGACAATATACTGCACGCGTTTGTTTTCGGACAGCAGTCCATAAGCCTGCCGGACCGGTTTCAACGCGGTATGACATGTTTGTTTTATAAATCCCATTCTGTATAGACCATCCTGCTTTGTAATGCGGAATTAGAAATTATTGCACTTGATTTGTTACTGCGTTCATTCCTAATTAAATTACATTCTCTCCACTTCGGATTTTCCCATCAGCCCGTTCGGCTTCAAAATCAGGATTAAAATCAGGATCCCGAAAGCGAAAACGTCCTTCCAGGCCGAACCGACAAATTCCAGCTGGGTGCCGAAGGATTCCAGCAGCCCCAGCAGCAGCCCGCCCAGCATCGCGCCCGGAATCGAGCCGATACCGCCGATTACCGACGCGGTAAACGCCTTGATGCCGATGATATACCCCATGTTGAACCGCACATTGCCGTAATAGACGCAGGCCATGCCGCCGGCCACCGCCGCCAGCGCCGAGCCGAGGATGAAGGTCAGCCCGATGATCCTGCTGACATGGATCCCCATCAGCCGGCAGGTGTCCTGATCCTGGGAGATGGCGCGCATCGCCCTGCCGGCCATCGTCCGGTTGATAAACAGGTTCAATCCGGTCATCACCAACGCCGATACCGCCACCAACACGATTTTGATATACGAAATATCAATGCCGCCGAAACGAATTCCGGCGGTATTGTTCAATCCGCTCTGGAAGGACAGCGGCTGGCTGTTGGTGACGACCATAACGGTGTTGTAGATGACCAGCGACACGCCGATGGCGGTGATCAGCAGCGACAGCCGGGGCGCGCCCAGCAACGGCCGGTAAGCGAACCGCTGGGTCATATACCCCAGCACGCCGGAGATCAGCATCGCGATGAGGATGGACACAATAATGCCCGGCACTCCCGGCAGAAATCCCGACAGCACCCCGAAGGCAGACAGGCACACGAATGCGCCTGTCATGTAGATGTCTCCGTGAGCGAAATTCAAGAGCTTGATGATGCCATAGACCATGGAATAGCCCAACGCAACCAGCGCGTAGAACGAACCCAGCACCAAGCCGTTCACCAATTGTTCCAGGACGATTTCTAAGGACACACAGCAACCTCCTGTAAAGGCGTAATTCTTGATGCTGAATGCTTAATTAACGGCATCATCAATTAAGCATTCAGCACTCAGCATTGAATTATGGCGTCACCAATTGGAATTTGCCGTCCCGGATCTGCAGAATGATAAAGTTGGAGACTGCCAGCTCCCGGTCGGCGGTGAATTTGATGGTGCCGGACAGGCCTTTGTATTCGATCGACTGGACCTTGTCGCGGACCGCCGCCGTATCGAAGGAATCGGCCGCCTCGATGGCGGTTTTCAGCACGTAGACGGTGTCGTAGCAGAGGGTGGCGTAGTTGCCCGGATCCATGCCGAATTTCGCCTTGTAATCGTCCATGAACTTCTGGCCGCCCTCGGAAAATTCTACGAAGGGGGGCGATGTGACATAGACGCCCTCGCCGTCGGCGCCGCAGAATTCGATCAGCTCAATATTGGCCGAGCCGTCGCCGACACCGATATCACCGGTGTACCCGCCGCTGCGCAACTGCTTGATGACCTTCGAGCCGTCGTCATGATAGCCGCACCAATAGACGAAATCGGCACCGGAATTTTTGATGGCGGTCACGATAGCGGAGGCGTCGTCGGAGCCTTTTTCATGTATTTCGGTGGTGACAATCTCCATGCCGTGGTTCGGCAGCTCCGCCGCGCAGAGCTCCGCCAGGTTTTCGGTATAGGCATCAGCCTGATGAACCAACGCGATTTTCTGGCTGCCCAATGATTTCAGCAGGTCGGCCAGCGTCACCGCCGCATGGGAGCCCGGGCTGTTGATCATAAAGGATTGATCCAGCCCCTTTTCGGTGATCCGGGTGGAGTTGGCGCAGGAGATGAGCAGCAGCAGGTTTTCATCCTTAAACAGATCCATCGTCGGGATAATGGCACCGGAGGCGTAGCCGCCGATCACAAAATCCACGTTCTGGGCGATGATCTTGTTGGCGGCGTTGACCGCCACGCCGGGATCCGCCTGGTCGTCCGCGTCATACAGCTTCACCTGCCGTCCCAGGATACCGCCGGCCGCGTTGATCTCCTCTACCGCCAGCTTATACGACTGCAGCATGTCCAACCCGTAAGGGGCTTCGGAGCCGGACAGCGGAGCCAGCACGCCGATGGTGATGTCGCCGGTTTCCTTACCGCTGCCGCCGCATCCGGCAAGAGCGGAAACCATAAACGCCGCCGCCGTCAACAGCAAAAAAACTTTTAATACTTTTCCTCTCATCACATGAGACCTCCTGTTTTTTAATATATTTTAAGTTATTTTAACATGAATAACAAATTTGTCAATGTTTTTTATCAAATTACTGAAAATGGCCAGTAGCCAGTGGTCGGTGGTCGGTGATAAATTATCAGGTTGATTATTGGCTGCGGCTCTCCCACCATTGATATATCACCACCGTCAGCACGATGACGGCGCCGCCGATCAGCGTGAACAGGGTCGGGCGCTCACCGGTGCCGATATAGGTCCACACCGGGTTGAGTACCGGCTCCAT
>WRDE01000180.1 GCA_009783605.1 Oscillospiraceae bacterium | reverse complement strand
GGCAGCGCGGTGGCCAGCAGATTCAGATCGTTCACGAACCGGAACCCTTCATTATCGAGATCGAAGAAGGTTTTGGCCGCCGTCGCGGCCGTACCGGCCGCGGCATAGAATTCGTCGTCGGTGCTGCCCCGGGGATTGTTGCCGCCGGCGCCGTTGATGAGGATATCCGGGGTGCCGATGGCGGCGGTGATCTTCTCCCGCGCCGTGATAAGCGCCGCCTCGTCCAAGCAGTTGGCGCCGACCGCCACCGCCGTGCCGCCGGCCGCGATAATCTCATCCGCCACCGCCGCGGCGGCCTCCTCCCGCAGATCAATCAGCGCCACCGCCGCGCCCTGCGCCGCCAGATGTTTGGCGAAAGCCGAGCAGAGCACCCCGCCGGCACCGGTAATGACAATTTTTTTGTCGGTAAAACGAGACATTTTGAAAAACCTCCGGTTTTTAATAATTTGGAATTCGGAATTAACGCAGCCGATTTGTTATGTCCCTCTATTCCGTATTCCGCATTTTTTATATTTCCGCGGAACGGTCACGGACCTTTCCCTACACCGTTTGCCCATTTCTTACACCGTTCAATCCGGGCGCCGTTGTCGCCGTGTTCGGGGTGGAATGAATATTCGGTCAGCAGCGCGCAGGGGATATCCGGGCATTCGCCGCAGTGAAGGTGTCCCCGGTCCTGACAGCAGACCGCCACCGGACATTCGCCGTGGAACGGCCGGCCGCCCGTGGCGATACAGCCGCCGCAGCCGTGTGATTCAATAAATCCGCAGCCGGCGCAGACAAGGCCGCACCGGGTGTCGATGGTATTCATATGTACCTCCATAACTGTCAACTGTCAACTGCCAACTCTCAACTCCCATAGCTCCCCGCCGTGTTGGTGATGACCTCTTTCACCGCGCCCTTGCCTTTGGAAGCCGCGATTTTTTTGTTCAGCTCGGCCAAAAACAGGTCGTCGTCGAACGGGATCTCCACCATCCGCCCCAGCCAACTGGACAGGTGCATGGCGTTGCTCAGGGTCAGCCCGTTGATGCCTTCATAGCCCGGGGCGATCATCTTCCCGGTGCCGTTGATTTCGGCGGCGAAGGCCCGGAGCACGCCGTTATGCTCGCTGTGGTCGCCGAAGCCGGCGCAATCGACGACGGTGCGCTCGCATTTCATGCTGCCGAAAGGCCGGGTGTTGATTTTGGTGAACTCGCTCTCGTACATTTCCATCTTATTCAGCCGCAGCTGGCCGCCCTCATACACCACCGAGCCGCCGTCCATCGTCACCTCGAACCGGTTGGCGCCGGGGGTATCGGCGGTGGAGGTGATAAAGGTGCCGGTGGCGCCGTTCGGGTATTCCACATAGGCGGTCACGTCGTCCTCCACCTCGATATTGTGCCATTTGCCCTCGTGGGTGAACGCCTGCACCCGCACCGGCAGCCCGCAGATCCACTGCCAGAGGTCGAGGTTATGCGGGCACTGGTTCAGCAGCACGCCGCCGCCCTCGCCCGACCAGGTGGCCCGCCAGCCGCCGGAATCGTAGTAGCACTGGCTGCGGTACCAGTCGGTGATCAGCCACGACGTGCGCCGGATCGGCCCCATGCCGCCATTTTGGACGATATCCCGCATCCTGCCGTAGTGGGATTGGGTGCGGGTCTGGAACATCATGCCGAATTTCACGCCGAACTGTTCTTCGGCGGCTTTGGCGGCGGCATTCATTTCCCGCACCTGCTTGAGGTAAACTCCGGCGGGTTTTTCGCTCATGACGTGCAGTCCGCGCTTGAATGCGGCGATAGCCAGAGGCGGATGGAAATAGTGCGGCGTGGCGATCAATACCGCGTCCACCGCGCCGGAATCCATCATCTTTTCGGCCTCGTCAAAGGCCGGAATATCCTTTTCTGCGGAAAGACCCGCCCCGAATTTGCCCCGGAACCATTCGAGTTTCTCCGGGTTGATATCGCAGACGGCGCCCAGCGCCATCCCCTCGACCCGACCGTTGAATAAGCTGTCGGTGTGCCCGCTGCCCATATTGCCCAGGCCGATGACGCCCATGCGGATTTTGTTCATGTGAGTGTCCTCCTAAATGTATTATTTTTTACAGTATTTGACAAAACAGCAAAACGTAAGCGCCGTATTTAAACTCCGGCGGAAATCCGAGTATTTCATAATGGGCGGTTAAAATATTTTTCGAACATAGATGCTACGCCCAAACCTCACCATTACTCCGATACCCCGCCTCACCCAAACACCCCTTCAACGCGCTTGCCGCCGCCGCAAACGATTCCCGCCCAGACGCGAACCGGTACTTGTGTTTCAGGCCCTCCCCCCGATCCTCCTCCAGCGCGGCCAGCCCGGTGAACTGCCACAGATGGGGTTCCAGCGACAAAAATGTCTCGCCGGGCTGGTCTTTTAACGTCCGCAATATCCGCACGATCTCCCCGTCGCCGTCTCCCGCCGGCACCACGCAGCCGCCGGCCTGGCCAACGCTTCCGTTGGCCGACTCCACATCCTTCATGTGGTAATAGGTGGTATACGGCAGCAGCCGCTCAAACGCCGGCCAGGCCGCCACGCCGCATTGCAGGAAATTGGCCGGGTCATACACGCACCCCAACCGCCCGCCGAAGGCCTCCATCAATTCGGCGCAATACCCGTCGGTATCGCCGTAGATGCCCTTCTCGTTTTCATGGCAGCATACCACGCCGGAACCCGCCGCCGCGTCCAGTAATTGCCCGATCTGGTCAATCACCTGCGCTTTGGCGTCGGCATGGGTACGCCCATCGAGATAAAAGCTGAACATCCGCATATACGGCGCGTCTAAAATATGCGCCACCTCCAGCGTCCGCTTGAATTTATCGAGATGGGCGGCGAAATCATCGGTGATCTTGATTTTGCCGTAGGGCGAGCCTAACGCCGACACCGTGATGCCGCCTTCACCTAAATTCCGGCGTATCTCCCGCGCCTGGACGGGCGTGATATCCCCGATATTGATCCCGTCGGCGCCCCGCAGCTCTAACCAGCGGATGCCTTCGGTCTGCAGCGCCTCGATCTGTTCGGACAATGCGTCCGCCGCTTCGTCGGCGAAGGCGGAGAGTTTGAAGGTCATGGTATGTATCTCCTAAGATTTATTTTTTAATCTGTGAATTTCTTCCCGAATAGCATTTATCACTTCTTTGTTGGCAATTTCGCCGTCCAGGCTGAAAACGATAAAAACTTTTCCGCCGAACACCTCTTCAAAAGACCGAAAACTCGCTCTCATCCTTTCGGTTGCCGAATAATTTCCAAAATTGGCCTGTGCGGTAACCGGCTTGATTTGTATGCCGATGGCTTTATCGCCCACTTTGGCAATGTAATCAATATCACCCGCATGGTCAAGCGCGGGATCGCTTTCCTCAAATACTACATCTGTAAATATTTTCGCAAGCCCGTCGTTGACAACGGATTTTTCACGGAGATAGCCGTCATATGTCCGATTTATTGTCAAATTATAAATATAGTCAATACAGTCCCCCAGAGTAAGTTGTTGAAACGCCGTCTGCCATTCGGGGATGACAACTTCTGTTATTTTTTTCAAAAAGACGTTCGCCAAGTTCGGTCAAAACCTCTTTCGTAATCTTCATCTTTGTTTTTGCATCGGTAAAAGCGTTATGAAAATACCATTCCTCCCATTCCGCAACAGATTGCGGCTGACATTCGCGGATAAGAGCCATAACCGCTCCGACCTTATTCGGCCGGGATAACTGATATGTCTGACAGGCATAATTTAAAACTTTTTCTTTTTTGCCAAATTCCATTGAATATTTTTTGTTGACAGCCACTATATTCCCCCTCCCGATTTTTCATAAACAACCGTATCTGAGATTCATAAATTTGTCAGACAGCCGAAACGGAATTGTATTGTCTACATAAGCATACTTGTTTTTCAGCAAATGCGCGTTGATAAATGTTTTATTATCCAGATAAAGATAGGCGAGCAAACGGTTTTCATCATCGTATTTTATGCTGTCATACCGCATAAACACCCGCCGCCCTTTGAATATTTTAGATAAATATTCATATGCGTTTTGTGTTTGAACAGGGTCCTGTTTTATGCCGAGCAAGCGGACAACGGTTTCATTTTGCAATTCTATTAATTCCGGCGATATAATTTTACGGACACTGAATAAATCTTCCCGTTTTGTTTCGCTTTCCGCATCCACACGGGAACCGTATGGCGTTTTTTTGATATCTATTTTTTTATCAAATTTATGTACGTCAACAAATTGATACGGTAACAAGGCAATCCGGGCATTTAACATATTTTCCGTGGGCAAATCCGGTTCAACGATCACGCGAAGATCATCGGCGTTATATAAAGTATGCATCTTTTCAACAATAATCGGAATGAACTCGGGATTTATTTCATAGCTGACTGAATTCCGCCCGAGCGTTTCCGCCACTTTTGCGGTCGTACCGCTTCCCGCGAACGGATCCAAAACTGTTTCGCCGGGGAACGAGAACATTTTAATCAAACGGCGCGGTAATTCTTCAGGAAACATTGCCAGATGCTTATCCTGCCGCGCGCCGGGAAATGTCCAATGGCCCGTAAAATAGGTGTTCCATTCCGCAGTCGTCATCCTTGCGCCGTCTTTCTGCTGCTGAGACGGTTTTTTTGCGATGCCGTGTTTTTTGAATAAAAGGATATATTCAAAATCTAACTTGACGACCCCGTTGCGCGGATAAGGGAAGCTGCCCATAATACTGGCCCCGCCGGTTGTGTTTGTCGTGGTTGTTTTCTGCCAGATAATCTGCCCCATAAAATCAAAACCGATGGTTTCGCAAAACCGTATCACTTCGGAATGAATCGGTATGACCTTGTATCTCCCGTAATAGACCGACCGCGCAAACTGATCGCCGATATTGATACACAGACGACAGCCGTCACGCAATACACGGTAACACTCCTGCCACGCGAGGTTGAGATTGTTTATATACGTTTCGTAGCTGTCGTTAAAACCAATTTGACCGTTACCGCCGTAATCTTTCAATTGCCAATACGGAGGGGATGTGACAATCAGGTCAACGCTTTTATCGTCAATGCGTGTCATTTCACGGCAATCACCGTTTATAACCGTGTGCATACTATAACCCTTTCTATTTTCTGACCTCTATTTCCTATCCCCTACACGCACATCCCCACCAAATTCCGATAACTCGTCGCCACGCACGCAAACG
>WRDE01000179.1 GCA_009783605.1 Oscillospiraceae bacterium | reverse complement strand
TTCGATCTCAAACACGTGCCGGTACTCGGCTTCCTCTTCGCGCAGCCGGCCGCTGTCGCCGCTGTCGAACACCTCGATCGACCCGACCCGCGCCACAATTTCGCCGTCCCCGTCCACAAATTGATACTCGGTCTCATTGGATTCAACCGCCAATCCGCCGGTCCGGATCAAAAACGAGAACCGGTTGATTTCGGTCGGCCGCTCGAGAATGATGTCCTCTTTTAAGCCTTCAAAGGTCGGCGTATACCGCAGCGCGGTCCCGGCGCCGAACACACCCTGATACAGCATCCGGTCGATATCCCGGTCGGCGCCGTTTTTGGCCGTCCGTTTGTCCGACCGGGCGTCAGCCGCCGGCACCGCCTGCTCTCTTGCGGCGTCATTCGCGGCGCTGTCCGGGCGGATGTCAATGGTGATGGCGCCGTCGGTTAATAATACTCCGGTTTCCTGACTCAGCTGTGCGGGATACAGGCTCCGGATATTGTTGTCCTCTACCGCAAAGGCGTATTCCCCGCTGGTGACCGGTTTGAGCCGGGTGCTCTTATCGCGTTCACACCCCTGCTCGTCTACGTACTTGATATCGGTGCCGAAATAGTGCATCGAATAGGTTCCGTCAAGATTCTCGAACACCGCCGCATTCAGCTGGCCTTGCTCCTGCTCCGGCGCCCGCCGGACATGCCCCTTCGCCGCCACCGTGTCCATGCTCAGCCATTCCGGCGCGTCGGCCGCAAACAGGCCGAGGGTTTCGGACGGCAGAGTCCTTTCATTGTTCCCGTCAATCGCAACCGGTTCATTTGAAATAAAATTTTCCTCTGCCCCGGTCATGAATCCGCTCACCGTACAGCAAAGCAACGCAAACACCAAAAACAACGCGGTCAGTTTTACCGTTTTTTTCCCATGATCCTTTGTCTCCTTAATTTTTTTGGTTAATTATGGATTCTCTAAAGTTATTATACATTACACATATACAATTGTCAACACATTTCGCAAACAAATACACCTTCTCCTAAAAGAACGCCGCTCCAATAAGCGGCGCCCCATAATTGTGAATTATGCATTGTGAATTGTGAATTCCTCCAGAACCCTCACATAATAGTTCGCTTCCCGCAACACATGGTCGGCCAGCAGCGGGAGGATTACCGAGCGGATCTTGCAGGCGGCGATGCCGGCCGCTCCGGCGGCTTTGAAATCACGGTACTGCTTTGTTTTTTCCAGCGTTTCCCGGGTAATCTGCTCCATCATCCGCTCGTTTGCGGTCCCGAGGCCGGCGGTCAGCTTGGTATAATCCTTCGCGAATCCGTTGGCCGCGGCGATCAGGGCGCTTTCGCTGGGGTCCAGCATCCCGCGGATAAACATCGCGTGTTCGGTCATATCCCGGTTCCAGAAAACCGCGGTATCCCGGAGGGCCGGCCAGCCGATATCCTGTCCTTTTTCCAAATCCCCCAGCTGCTGCTGATACCACTGCGCCTCCCGCAGCAGATGCTCGATATTCAGCGGATAGTTCACGGTAAATATCCGGCAGTCCAGCACCGCCTCCAGCACCCGTTTTTTGAACGCGATCAGCGCGGTCAGCGCCCGGGCGGTATTCCGGTTGAGCAGCCTTACCTGATCAGCCAGCGCTTGACTGACCGCGGGACTTGCCGCGCCCCGGAGGCGGATCTGCGCCTGCGTGACGTTCCGGCTGACCGGAATGCCGAGCAGCTGCTGCGTCTTCTCCTCTGCGCCGAGGGTATATAGGGTGACAATCTCATGCGATGCGACCACCTTCGGTTGAATAATCCCGCCGCTCATCCGGACGGCTGATACCAACAGCTCCCCGAACCGGCGCCGCAGCCCTTCGGCCTCTCGCCCCAAAGGCGCGCCCGCCGGCGTAAATCCCGCCTGTAAAAACAGCGCGTGTTCCTTCATAATCCGGGCGAAAAACAAATGCAGCTCCAGCGACAGCACAACATAGCGCTCCTGTGACAACATAACTCCGCACACCTCCAATTATGAGCAGTATATGTTAGCGATTAGTGGATAGTGATTAGTGATTAGTGGCGGCGATTGAGTTTTATGGACTCATCCCACATACTAATCACCAATCACTATCCACTATCCACTGCCCACTGCTTTTACTATAATTTTATTTTTTCACTATTCGCAATTTTTCGGTTGACAAGTCTGGCGTTATATGGTATAAATTTAATGCATGTTACGGTTCGATGTTTATAGTATAAAATCTCGATAGGGAGGCCTTCCGATGAAAAAAATGCAAAAGGTCATGGTGTGTCTGGCGATCCTTATGCTGCTGGCCTGCAGCCTGTCCGCGGCGGTATCCGCGTCGAGCAATACCCAGGACGGTATCCGGGTGGATATCCTCACCGCCAAAGATACATACGCGGCAAATGAAGATATTGAGTTTCATATCACCGTCACCAACACCAACAATTTCACCGTAAAAAACATCTCGGTCTCGGCGCTGCTGCCGGAAGGGCTGACGTTAAAATCCGGTCCGCTCTCCAAACAGTTCGTCAATCTGGCGGCCAACGGGGTGGAAACCCTGACCGTTATCGCCGTATTGGAAGAGCAGCCCGGCAGTTCGGAAACCGGTGATACCTCGCCCTCCGACACCGGCGGCTCCGCGTCCTCCAGCACCGGCAGCGCCACCGCTTCCGGAAGCGGCGATACCGCCGGCTCCGAAACCGGCAGCTCCGCTTCCTTTCTGACCGGCGAAACCACCACATCTAAGGCCGGCAGTTCCACGTCGACCACCAAGAGCACCACGGCGGGAGGCGTCGTTATCACCAATCCCTCAGTACCGCTTGCCCCGGGACTGTACACCCCGACCCCGCAGACCGGTGATTCGCTGCGGTACGGGATGCTCTTCCCGCTCATTCTGCTCTTCTCGCTGATCGGCATTACGCTGACATTGCGGTTCCACATCAAAGCCAAACGGGCTATATCCTTGGTTTTATGCCTGTGCGTAATGGCGGGAGCCCTCGGCTTTTTCCAGTTTTCGGATTCCCTCGCGGCGGATCCGCCCAGTTTTGAATCCGAACATACGATAACGGCCGGCGGAAACAGCTATACCTTAACGGTTACCGTCGCGTATAACGCGCTGCCGGTTTTCGCTATCAATCTCACGGTCAGCCAGGACGAATTTCTGACCTCCGGCAGATCCGAACCGGTATATTTTTACGCGGAATATCCCGATGGCGCGGGCAGCATTCTGCTGATGAGCGATAACGATACGGTTATGGCCGAAATGAAGGACGACGGGGTATACGGTACCAGCGGCGACGATATTGAAAATGACGGCATCTATTCCTGCATTCTGATGATTGATCTGTCGGAGGAAAATATCCTGTACTTCTACGCCGTTGTCACGGACGACGACGGCATCCGGTCGGATATGGTGGTTATCTATATCATTTCGGCTTTCACCGACAGTGAGCTGGCGGATATCCAGAGCGTGGACGACGCCATTGCCGCGCTGCTGGCCAGCGGGGAATATATCGCGGCGGATACCGAGACCCGGAAAGCCATGGCGGAGGAATTGCTGAATCAACTGGCGGAGGAGGGGCTTATCCTCGCGGAATCGCTTTTCTATGATGAAGACGCCGAGATTTTCACCTTTGAATACAAATGCGGCATGTTGGGCGGTCTGATTCTGGAGGATTTTGACGGCTGTGACGGCCCCGAAGATACCGGCGACGATCTGCCGGTTCTGGGCGATCCCCCGCTGCCGCCGCCCGATAACGGCGGGAGCGGCATCGAAAGCGCGGTCATATTGAACGCTTTTGAGGATACCCCCTACCGGCGGGAGATGTACGCCCAGCCAAAAGCCGACTGGGAGGACAGAGGCCTGGCGACCACCCTGATCACCGCCGTCACGGTACCCGTGATCAAGGATCTGAAAGGGTATGATATCATCTGGTTTGCCGGCCACGGGGTCTTTATCAAGTATATATCGGCCGGCGTCTATACCAATGATCCGCTGTGGCTGTTGAATGAAGAATTATCCGGAGCCGCCGATAAATCCTATTCCATCGACCTGAAACAACAGCGGCTCCTGCATGTCAACGGCGCTACATACGCGATGCTGCCGTCACTGATCAGCGCCTCCTATAACCAGATGGATCTCCACAACAGTTTTGTCACCTTCAGCTCCTGTCAGATCATGGGCAGCAAGGGCAATATCTCCGATTCGATGGCCAACGCCTTCCTGAATTGCTCGGTGAGAGGCTTTGCGGCTTATCACAATACGGTATTCAGCGACTACAGCTACGGGTTTATGAAAACCTATTTGGACAATCTCATCCAGAGCGAAAGCACCCTTTCCGCCTTCACCTCCTCCCTGATCGAACACGGCAACAACGATATCGAATGGCTGAAGAAAGAATATCTCAGCGGCAATCTGAATATATCGCCGCTCAATTACGCCAGGCTGCTGGTAGAGCATCTTCCCGCCTATCCCTGTTTCCGGGGCGACACGGCGGCGAAATTGGTGGAGAGCACGCTGCAAAACGGCAGCTTCGAGTTATCCTCCACCCCGGTCAGATGGAAAACCTTCGCCGACGTCCGGGTCATCACGCAGTTGGGGGATCTCAACCCGACCCACGGCAGCCGCATGGCGATGCTGTCAACCGGAATCGGCGCCGCCAAGGAGGACTATATCGCCAGCTTCGCCGGCGCCACCCAGGGCAGTATCCTGCAGCAGACGATCAAATTGTCCGATGACGTCGATACCCTGTCCTTTGATTACAATATGGTTTCGGAAGAGCCTCCGGAATATGTCGGCTCGCAGTTTGACGACACCTTTGTCGCCGAGATTCTGGATGTCAACGGCACCCTGCTGAAACAAATCGTATATATGTCGGTCAACACAGCCGACTGGCTGCCTGCCTCGGGGTTCAAGCTGACCATCGGCAAAGACAGCGGCCGCCCGGCATGGCAAACCAGCTGGCAATCGGTTTCGGTCGATCTGACCCCCTACCGGAATCAAATCATCACGCTGCGCTTCTTAGTCTTCGACCGCGGCGACTCCGCCTTCGACTCCGCCGCCCTGATTGATAATGTGGCGATAAAGTAGAGATTAGATGTTAGAATTTAGAGCTTAGAATTTAGTTGGGGCAGCCATTTTGGCCGCCCCAACTTGTAATATATTCATAACACTTGGTTTGCCATGTTTTTTACATGCAATAGAGTTTTTTCAATCATCGGGA
>WRDE01000178.1 GCA_009783605.1 Oscillospiraceae bacterium | reverse complement strand
TCTTTTTTCCGTCCCGCTGCGTCAAAAATGCTCGTAATAAACAAATTATTCCTGCGCTTTTTTCCTTGCGGGACGAAAAAAATCTTCGTTTATCCGCTCACGCTTAATTCCCGAGGAAGTCTATTGAAAATCAGCTGCATTGGATGTTGGATGTGACGTTTCGTGAAGATGATTGCCATGCCGGAACACAAAATGCTGCCGAAAATCTCAATATCCTCCGAAAACAGGCCTTGCTGCTCATGAAAAGAGACACATCATCCAACCGCAGCATGCGAGCGAAAAGGCTGAAATGCGCCTATGATTTTAATTATGCGCTTAGGGTGATTGGTTTGTATTGATTTCGTATGCGTTTGCACTGGCAGATGAATCCCGAAAACTGGATTTACCACCCGTCTTATGGTATACTAACTCCTAACTCCTCATTCCTAACTCAAAAAGGATGTTCGCCATGACCCAACCACATTTATCCCGCTCCGCCGGCATCCTGCTGCCGGTGACGGCGCTGCCTTCCCGCTGGGGGGTCGGCGCTTTCGGGCAGGCTGCCCGGGATTTTATCGATTTTCTGGCCGCCGCCGGCCAGCGGTACTGGCAGGTGCTGCCGTTGGGCCCCACCGGCTACGGCGATTCGCCCTATCAGTGTTTTTCCGCCTTCGCCGGCAACCCCTATCTGATTGATCTGGACGAGCTGGCGGCGGCGGGGCTGTTAGAGCGGGCGGAATACAGCGGATTGGACTGGGGCGATGATCCCGCCGCGGTGGATTACGGGATCCTGTATAAAAACCGGCTGCCGGTGCTGCGCTGCGCCTTCTCGCGGTTCCGGCCGGATAAGCGATATGCCGATTTTTGCCGTGAGCAGGGCCATTGGTTGGAGGATTACTGCCTGTTTATGGCGTTGAAGGAAAAATATAACGGCGAGCCGTGGAGCGCATGGCCGGAGCCGCTGCGGCTGTATCAATCGGAAGAGCTGGCGGACGCGGCGGCGGAGCTGGCCGAAACCCTGGGATTTTACCGGTTCATACAATTTATCTTCTCGCTCCAGTGGCAGGCGGTCCGGCGGTATGCCGCGGAAAAGGGCATCGCCATAATCGGAGATATTCCGATTTACGCGGCGACCGATTCGGCGGACCTCTGGGGCAACGCCAAGCAATTTTTGACCGATGAGCACCATAATCCGACGTTAGTGGCCGGGGTGCCGCCGGATTATTTTTCGGCGACCGGCCAGCTCTGGGGCAACCCGCTCTATGACTGGGAGACGATGGCGGCGGATGATTTCGGCTGGTGGCGGCGGCGGATGGCGCGGATGGCGGGGCTGTATGACCTGATCCGGATCGACCATTTTATCGGTATCGCCAACTACTACGCCATCTCCGCCGACGCCAAGGACGCGCTGACCGGTGAATGGCGGGAGGGGCCGGGGGACGCGCTGATTACCGCGCTGCGGGAGGCGGTCGGCGCCGCCGCAGGAACGACGGTTCCTGCAGGAACCGCAGTTCCTGCAATTATCGCCGAGGATCTGGGGGTGCTGACCGAAAAGGTGACCGCCCTGCGGGACCGGCACCGGCTGCCGGGGATGAAGGTGCTGCAGTTCGGATTCACCGGCGCCGACAACAACAACCTGCCCCACCACTACCGGCCGCTGTGCTTCGCCTACGGCGGCACCCACGACAACGATACGCTGGCCGGGTACGCGGCCGCCGCGCCGCCGGAAGAAAAACAATACGCCCAGCATTATCTGGGCGCAGAAGAAGATAAACTACCGGAGGCGATGCTGCGGGCGGTCTATGCCAGCGTGGCGGATGTGGCGGTGATCCAGATGCAGGATTTTTTGGGGTTAGGCGGCGCGGCGCGGATCAATACCCCGTCGACTATCGGCGGCAACTGGCAATGGCGGCTGCTGCCGGGGCAGATCACGGCAGATTTGGCCGAACGGATACGGGAGATGGGGGTTGTGTTCGGACGAGAGCGGTAAGTTTTACCGGTTTTTCAAAAAGCTCTCCACCAGATCCAGCTCCTCCCGCCGGGCCAGTACCGCCCGGACCGGCGCCCCTTCGCAGCCGGCCAGCAGCAGCGGGAAGGCGATCAGGGTGTAGCGCCCGGGCTCCGCCGCCGACAGATCCAACCCCTCTATCAGCACCATACCGGCGCCGAGCAGCTGGCGGTGGACCGGAACGGCATGCTCCGGAGCGGCAACCGACTGCCCCTCGACGCCCAACAATTGGATGCCGGTTCCGGACAGCACAAACGCCGCGCTGGGGCTGAGGGAGACGTCTCCCTTGAGCAGCAGCCGGCCCCCCGCGGACAGGGAATTGTCCGCGGCCAATTTTTCGGCGTCGTCGCCCATCATGATCCCGTCAGCTTCCGCCACAAGACAGTCGCCGAACCATACCGGCAGCCCGATCTGATCCACCGTACTGCCGTCAGGGAAAAAATGCCGGGGTGCGTCGGCATGGGTGCCGTTGTGGAGGCAGCAGCGCAGCTCGGTCAGGTTATACAGGTCGCCGTTCTCCATCCGCTTGACCCGGACCAGCTCCGGCGCCCGGTCGCCGGGAAAAACCGGCGCCGCCGTCAGCTCCCGGGTGATGTCGATGAGTTTCATGATATGTTCTCCACAATAGACCCCAGCAATCCGCCCTTCTCAATGATACTCTGGATAAACGCCGGGAACGGCTGGGCCTGATACTGTTCGCCGCTGGTCAAATTCCGGATGACGCCGGTATCGAAATCCACCGCCACCTCGTCGCCGGCGGCGATGGCCGCGGCGGCTTCCGGGCATTCGAGGATCGGCAGACCGATATTGATGGCGTTGCGGTAAAAAATCCGGGCGAAGGAGGCGGCGATCACGCAGGAGACGCCGGCGGCCCGGATCGCTATCGGCGCGTGCTCCCGGGAGGAGCCGCAGCCAAAATTATATCCGGCGGCGATCATGTCGCCGGGCTTCACCCGCCGGATAAAGTCCGGGTCGATATCCTCCATGCAATGGGCCGCCAGCTCGGCGGGATTGGCGGTGTTGAGGTATCGGGCCGGGACAATGACGTCGGTATCAACATGATTTCCAAATGTATGTGCCATACCTGCCGCAGTCATCCGCTTAAACTCCTTATCATCATACATTAATTCTTTTGCGCCGCTTTGGCAGTATCCGCGCCCTTCTCGATGGCGATGACGCCGGTCCGCACCGCTTCCCGGACGCCGAACGGCCGCAGCAGCGTTTCTAATGTCTCGGTGCGCTCGGCGGTATCGGTGAATTCCAGCGTCAGGGTGGCGCGGGTGACGTCGACGATCCGCGCTCCCATCAGCTCGGCGATCTTCATGACCTCGGCCCGGTTGTCGGCGAACACCTGCACCTTGAGCAGCGACAGTGTCCGGGAGATATACTCGCCGGCCTTCATCTTCTTGACCTTGATGACCGGGATCAGCTTGTTCAGCTGCTTTTCTAACTGCTCGACGATATATTCGTCCCCGTCCACCACAATGGTCATCCGGGAGATATTCGACACCTCGGTTTCCCCCACCGCCAGCGAATCGATATTGAATCCCCGGCGGGAAAAAAGCCCCGCGACCTTCGAGAGGACGCCGGGGTGGTTTTCGACTAAGACGGACAGGGTGTATTTCATCTGAGGAACCCCTTTGTAGAGTGAGGAGTTATGGCAAGCTATTAGTCTTTCTCTCCCGGTGGAGGAGTGGTTATTTTTTATTCATCTTCGTCGAATTCATCCGACCAGGGACAACTTTTGATACACGCTCCGCAATGTTTACATTCTTCTATATGGGGTACAGGAAATCCCAATTCACCTGTTTGAAAAGTAATGTACCCATACGGGCAAAACAGAACACATCTGGTACAGCCTGTACAGACATAGCTTTCAACCATAACGTTTACGTTATTCATCATATTCTTAATCTCGAAAACTCTCCTTGAGTATCTCCACCGCCTGATCCATCTGCTCCTTGTCATGCATCGCCGTGACCGACAGCCGCAGGCGGGTGCGTTTACTGGATACCGCCGGGTAGGTGACGATGCCGGTATACAGCCCGCGGGCGAAGATCCGCTTGCTGATCTCCCGCAGCCGGTTGTCGTCGCCGACCATGACCGGGATGATCTGGGATTCGGTCTCGCCGGTGTCGAACCCGGCGTCTTTCAGCTGCCCTAACATATACCGGGCGTTGTCCCAGAGCTTTTCCCGGCGGGCTTTGCCGTCGGCGGGATACAGCTCCAGCACCTTGCAGAGGCCGGCGGCGGTATGGGGCGCCATCGAGCAGGAGAAGATATGCGGCCGCGCGTTCATCTTGACAAAAGCCACCAAATTGCGCTCGCCGGCGCAGAAACCGCCGATGGCGCCGAAGGCCTTGGAAAAGGTGCCGATGGTGAGGTCGATCTGATCCTCCACCCCGAAAAGCTCGGCGACGCCGCGGCCGTTTTCGCCGAAAATCAGCGACGAGTGGGCTTCATCTATCAATATCTTCGCGCCGTAGCGTTTGCTGACCTCCACGATATTGGCCAGGTCGGCGATATCGCCGTCCATGCTGTAGACCCCCTCGACGCAGACCAATATCCGGCGGCCCTCCAGCGATTTGAGCACCCGTTCCAGCGATTTGACATTGTTATGCGAGAACATCTTCAGGTCGGCCCCCGACATCTTCACCCCGTCATAGATCGAGGCGTGGGCGAGGATATCCAGCACCGCCACATCGCCCGGACGGAGCAGTGCCGAGATGGTGCCGAGGTTGGTGCCGTAGCCGGTCTGGAAGATGACGGCGGCTTCCTTTTTCTTAAAGCCCGAAATCGCCTGCTCTAATTTCGCCGTCATATCGTAATAGCCGCTCAGCATCGGCGCCGAAACCGCGCCGGTTCCATAGCGCCCGACCGTCTCCTGCACCGCGCCGATCACCTCCGGAGCGAGGGAATAGCCGAGATAGTTATAAGAGCAGAAGTTGAGAAATTCCCGTTCCTCGCCGGTATAATTGTTGCGTACCGGGAAGGTGGCCCCCGGCGCGCCGGTCAGCGGGTGGCCGTAGACCATATACCCCTTCGACGCGGCGTCGGCGACAAACTCGGCGAAATAGTCCGCGTAATCGAAGAGGCCTGTCCCGTCGTTGCGGATAAAATCCGATTGCTTATAATCGTCGCAGTTGATCTGCCCCGGAATAAAGGTTTTCTCACTCATAGCCAATCTCCTCAAAGAACAAAAGTTAAGTTAATAAACTATTTTACAGTATACCAGA
>WRDE01000177.1 GCA_009783605.1 Oscillospiraceae bacterium | reverse complement strand
TTGCCGTCAGTAATATGGACACTGTATCTCGGATATTTGAACGCGGGGTATTACCTGTTAAACGGATAATGTTTTGAGTGGCAAATTGCTCCACAACGCTTCAGGATATTCCCCCGCTGCCACCAGCCCGCGGATTGCCGCGGTCACCGCCTCCCGGTCCCCGGGGTAGGTCATGCCGTACCAGTGGTCGGGCGACTGCAATACCCGCATATCGGCGGCGCCGGAACGTACCAGCGCGTCCACCGCGAAGGGCAGATAGAATTCGGATCGGATCGGATCGGGCATATTGGCAAGAAACGCGGCAAATTCCTGCCGGAAATGCGCCGTCACCCCGGCGGGGAATCCGAAACAGGTCATTGAGACCGGGCAGGCCTCCGGCAGCGGATGCCAGCTGCCACCGTCATTTTCGGTAAACATCGGCCGGCCGCCGATCAGTTTGATTTTGGTGCGCTCGACCAACGAGGTTAAAAACCCCTCGCTGTCAACCGTGCAGATCCCGCGGGAGACCGTTCCGCTCTCGGTCAGGGTATTTTCCAACGGATAGGCAACCATCGCCATGTGCAGCTCCGGGTCTTGCTGAGGTTGTTCTAAAAATACGGCCAGCAGCCGGAAACAGCCGGCGCCGTAAAAATCGTCGGCGTTGATGACGGCGTAGCTGCCGCTGTCTGCGCCGGCGATTGCCTCCCCGCCGCAGATCGCCGCGTGGCCGGTGCCCCAGGGCTTTTCGCGGCCCTCCGGTACCGGAAAGCCCGGCGGCAGCATGTCCATCTCCTGAAAAGCATAGCTGACCGGGAGATCGGGGGGGAAACGGCTGCCGATATGTTGCCGGAAATCCGCTTCGATAGCTTTTTTGATGACGATCACCACCCGGCCGAAGCCGGCCCGCAGCGCGTCAAAGACGGAATATTCGAGGATACATTCCCCCCGGGGTCCCACCGGCGTCACCTGCTTGAGCCCGCCAAACCGGCTGCCCATACCTGCCGCCATGACTACAAGGGTCGGTTTTTGCATATAGATCATCCTTTCTTAATTAGGTATAAATATATCATATAAAGACGATTGGTGCAAATAAAAAAGTAAATGCGTCTGCCGTACAAATGAATCATATGGAGAATATGGCATTCTAAAAATCCCCCCGAATTCTGTCGACCGCAAGATGTGGGAGAATATCTCCCATAAAATTTGCGAATACCACAACACCTGCTATAAACCCCGTTTATACAACGGCGAAAATCCGCTTGTACGGCGGAACCGGCGGATTTTAAATGGAAAATGTCGGACGAAAAAGGCGCAAAATGCGAAAATATTTTACAGGAAACTATTGCATTGAATTCCATAATGTGGTAATATAGCCCCGCCGGCAGAAAATACGCCGATCCCGTCAAAAACGGAATCGGCAAAGAAAGAAATATGGGGAGCAAACAGATATGGAGAAGAAAATCCGGGTGTTATTGGCCGACACCAGCGAGTATTTTGGCCAACCCAGCGCCGCGGCTATGCGGGAACATGGGCTGGAAGTGGAACTGATCGAAAAAGACGGCCGCAAGTTGGTGGAGCGGATCCAGGCGGTACGGCCGGATACCGTGATCATGGACCTGTTTTTGCCGCAGTTGGACGCCATCGGGGTACTGCACAACATTCACGGGCTGCACCTGTCGCCGCCGCCGATTTTTATGGTGATGTCGGGGTTTGACAATCCGGCGCTGGAGCGGGAGGCGATGCTGGCCGGGGCCGATTATTATTTCCTGAAACCCTTCGACGCCCACGGTATGGCCGAGCGGATACTGGCTATCTGCGGACGCAAGCAGTTTGAGCCGCTCCGGGCAATCAAGGGGTCGGCGGCCTTTACCGGCGCGGCACAGACAGCGGCCGGCAATACGCTGGAGATGCGGGTCACCGAGATTATTCACCAGATCGGGGTACCGGCACATATCAAGGGATATCAATATCTGCGGGACGCCATTTTAATGGCGATCGAGGATGAGGACATCATCAATACCGTCACCAAGCGGTTGTATCCGTCGGTGGCGAAAAAACACCAGACCACCTCTTCCCGGGTGGAACGGGCGATCCGCCACGCCATCGAGGTGGCCTGGGACCGGGGCGACGTGGACGTGCTCAATTCCTATTTCGGCTACACCATCCACAACGGACGCGGCAAACCCACCAACAGCGAATTCATCGCCATGATTTCGGATAAGTTCAGGCTACAGCTTAAAATCAGCTAACCAGCACACACACCACTAACCAACACACGCACAATAAATATGTTCGCCAGTCTTTGCCGCACAAAAAAGTCTGCGGACTGGCGAACATATTTTTGTGGTGCGTTCCTACACAATTGCACAAACCAATTAGAAGATGTGTCAATAAAAAATTGTGAATTCTCAAAAAATGTCCCCCAGATACCGCTCGCCCGTGTCCGGCATGATTGCCACTATCGTTTTTCCGCGGTTGGCGGCTTTTTTGGCGAGGGCGGTGGCGGCATAGAGGGCCGCGCCGGAGGAGGCGCCGAGCAGCAGCCCTTCGGCGGCGGCGATCTTCCGGCAGGCGGCGAAGGCGTCGGCGCTGCGGACCGAGATCACGGTATCAATGAGTTGCTTGTCCAGCACCGGCGGCAGAAATCCCGCGCCGATCCCCGACAGCGCGTGGGTGCCCTGCCGGCCGCCGCTGAGAACCGGCGAATCGGCCGGCTCCACCGCCGCGATCTGACAGCCCGGCCAGCGCTCCTTCAGCGCCCCGCCGATACCGGTCAGGGTGCCGCCGGTACCGACGCCGGCCACGAAAATGTCCACCGTTCCGGCGGCGTTGCCGATATCGGCGATGATTTCCCGGGCGGTGGTGCGCCGGTGGACGTCGGGATTGGCGGCGTTTTCAAACTGGCGGGGGAGCCAGCTGTTGGGGATCTCCGAGGCCAGTTGTTCCGAGCGGGCGATGGCTTGTTTCATCCCGCCGGCGCCCGGGGTCAGCACCACCTCGGCCCCCAGCGCCGACAGCAGCGCCCGGCGGTCGGGCGGGGCGGTGTCCGGCATGGTGATGATCACCCGGTAGCCGCGCAGCGCGCCGATAAAAGCCAGCCCGATGCCGGCCGAGCCGCCGGTGGGTTCGATGATGACGCCGCCGGGCCGCAGCCGGCCGGTCTGTTCCGCCTCGTCGATCATAGCCAGCGCCACCCGGTCCTTGACCGAGCCGAGCGGGTTGCGGCATTCCAATTTCAACAGCAGCCGCGCTTTCAGCTTTTGAGCCGCGCTGTAGCGGTCGGGCTGCATCAATGGGGTATTGCCGATGAGCTGCTCTAAGGAGTGGATAAGCATGGGTCACCTCCGGTGACAATTGACAATTGATAATTGAAAATTAGATGAATTTGTAAAAACCATTTGTAGGGTGCGACACACCGTTGCGACCTGCGCAACCCACCGTATTGCTGTGCTAATCAAATAAAATCCGGGGAATCAACACATTTGAAACCAGAAATCCCGCCGGGGTCAGGCGGATTCCGCTTTTGTCAACAATGACATACTCGTGCGGCAGTTTGGCGGCGTTTTGGTACCACTGTTCCGGCGGGGGATGGCCGAACCGGGCGGTGAAACGGGGTGCTGACAGGCCTTCGGTCAGGCGCAGGCGGAGCAGGGCGTATTCCCGTTCGGAACCGGCGGGCGGATCGGTTGCTGGCTCCGGCAGCGGCTGGCCGCCGGACAGGAAGGTGGCCAGATCCCGGGGATAGGCGGAACGGGTGCCGGCGAAAAAGCTGTGGGCGGCCGGGCCGATGCCGATATATTCCTCGGCGTTCCAGTATTTCAGGTTGTGGCGGCTCTCAAAACCCGGGCGGGCGAAATTGCTGATCTCATATTGGGGATAGCCGGCGGCGGCGAGCTGTTCGACGGCGGCGAGATACAGGTCAGCGGCAGCGTCGCCGTCCGGCATTGCCGGCGGGTGCTGCCCGAACGGGGTGCCCGGCTCGCATTTGAGCAGATAGGCCGAGAGATGGGCGGGGTTCAGCGCGAGGGCTTCGTCGATGGAGTTTTCTAACGATGCCGGCGTCTGGCCGGGGATGCCGAGCATCAGATCTAACGACAGATTGGCGATGCCCGCGCCGGCGGCGGCCGAGACGGCGCGGCGGGTCTGGTCGGCGGTATGGCGGCGGCCGAGGGCGGCCAGTTCGGTGTCCAAAGCCGACTGCATCCCCAGAGAGAGCCGGTTACCGCCGGCGGCGGCGAAGGCGGTCAATGTCGGCGCGAGATCCTCCGCCGGATTCGCTTCCAGTGTGATCTCGCTGCCGGCGGCCAATCCGCAGTATTTCGCCGCCGCTTCGATAATAGCGGCGATGCGTCGTCCGCCCAGCAGGGACGGGGTGCCGCCGCCGAAATAGAGGGTGTCGGAACAGGCGACGCTTCGCGACCATCCCGCCAGCGTGTCCATCACCGCCCGGGTATAGCGGTCCAGCAGGTCGCCGTCCCAGTCCGGCAGCGAATAAAAGTCGCAGTAGGGGCATTTTTTCAGGCAGAACGGGATGTGGATGTAGATGCCGGGCATTGGGGGTGCGCCTCCTTTCTGGAAAGTGGCGAGTGATGAGTGGCGAGTGGCGAGGAGCTGCCATGAGTATAGCATATTTTTGCTTAAAGTAAAAGATAAAACCCGGAACCTGTGGAGGAGGGCACAGGTTCCGGGTTTTTTTGTGGGGCTTCTATTGGATGTCTAAGGGGATCACGTATTCGCCGAGCAGGTAATAGTTGATGTCGGTGATCGTGAAGGTCACTTCCTTTGTTTCTCTGAAGGCCGGGGCGGTGATCGCTTCCAGATACCAGCCATCCAAGTTGAGTTCCCCGGCGGCCGGCCAGGGGTCTTTTGACCAGGGGGAAGTGGTCATCGCTTCGAGGGTGTTGAAAAGCACGTTTTTGTCCTGGCTTTCAAAGACGAATTTCACCCTTACCCGGTCGGAGGAGCCGGCTGCTGTCTTGTATACCTCGGTGATCCGCAGCGTGCCGAGGCTGAGCTTTATCGGGATGTCGCACGGGACCGGATCATACCCCTCCGGGACCCGGACGGTGAAGGAGGTCGGCTTCTCGCGGCGCGTCATCGAGAGGTAGGGGATATGCAGCGTGGCGGACTTTTCGGATTCCGGCAGGTCAAAGAGCAGCCGGTTTTTGTATTGCCTGTTGAGCCCGTTGTCATCCATGTTTTGGGGGATTTTGCCGCCGGGCGTCTGGATGTATTCATCCGGATTGGCGGACCACTTTTCCCATCCGCCGGG
>WRDE01000176.1 GCA_009783605.1 Oscillospiraceae bacterium | reverse complement strand
TCGATGATCCGGTACATCTCCTCGGCGGGCTCCCCCACCGCCAATCCGCCGATGGCGTAACCGTCCAGATCCATCCCGGCGATCTGTTTCATATGGGCCTCCCGCAGATCGGCGTAAGTGCTGCCCTGGTTGATGCCGAACAGCAGCTGCCGGGGATTTATCGCAGCGGTTTCGGCGTTCAGCCGGAGCATCTCATTTTTGCACCGTTCTAACCAGCGGGTGGTGCGCTCGGCCGAGCGTTTGGCATATGCGTATTCGGCGGGGTTGGCCACGCATTCGTCAAAAGCCATCGCGATCGTCGAGCCCAGCGCCGACTGGATGCGCATACTCTCCTCCGGCCCGATAAAAAGCTTCCGGCCGTCGACGTGAGAGGCGAAGGTGACGCCTTCCTCCTTTATCTGCCGGATTTTCGCCAGCGAAAACACCTGGAATCCGCCGGAATCGGTCAGGATCGGACCGCCAAAGCCCGTAAATTCATGCAAACCGCCCATCTCGCGTACCACCTGCTCGCCCGGCCGGACATGCAGATGATAGGTGTTGCAGAGCTGTACCTGACAGCCCAGCTCCGGCAGATCATAGCCCGATACCGCGCCTTTTATCGCGCCGCAGGTGGCCACGTTCATAAAAGCCGGCGTTTGGATTTCGCCATGAAGCGTCCGGAATACGCCTCTGCGGGCGGCACTGTCGGTTATGGTGACGGTCATCTTATATTACCTCTTATATATAGGGGATTTTCACTTGGGGATAACCGGATAAAGCGTAAGCCGATATAATTATACTATCCGCAATATATTTTATATGAATTTAATTTTTGTATAATTTACAGCATTGATTAAATAATCAGCATGGCGTCTCCGAAGCTGTAAAATCTATACTTTTCCTTTACGGCGTGCTCATACGCCGCCATCGTCCGGGAATGCCCCGCGAAAGCTGATACCAACATGATCAAAGTGCTCTCCGGCAGATGGAAATTGGTCAGCAGCCCGTCGGTCAAACTGAATGCGCAACCGGGATACAGAAAGATATCGGTCCAGCCGGAAGACGCTTCAATTTTACTGCTACCGCTTTCCGGGCTTCTGAAAAGCGGTTCCGTGTTATTGCCGCTTCTCCTCAGGCTTCCGAAGGGTTGCTCCGTTTTGCCGCCGTTTCTCTCCGGAATTCCGAAAGATGTTCCTGTTTTACCGTCGCCCTTTCCCGGGCTTTCAACAGTCTGCTCCGTTTTGCCGCCGCCCCTCCCTATGCTTTCAAGGGTGCGGCAGCTGGTGGTGCCGACGGCGATAACGCGGCCGCCGGCGGCTTTGGTTTTGTTGATCAGCGCCGCCGTTTCGGCACTCAGTTCATAATGCTCGGCGTGCATATGGTGGTCGGCGATATTCGCGGCTTTGACCGGCCGGAAGGTGCCGAGTCCCACGTGCAGCGTCACAAAACCGATTCCGACGCCCTTTTGCCGTATCCGCTCCAGCAATTCCGGCGTGAAATGCAGCCCGGCGGTCGGCGCCGCCGCCGATCCCGGTTCCCGGGAATACACCGTCTGATACCGTTCGCCGTCCTCCAGCCGTTCGGTGATATAATGCGGCAGCGGCATCTGCCCGATCTGTTCCAATACGCGAAACAGGCCGCCGAAGCTGCTCTTTTCATTTGAGGCGGTTGACTTATCGGGGGTATCATCCCCGCCTGCCATATATTTTTCACCCGCAAGATGCTCCGCAGCTGTTTGATCGCCGGCGATATCCGCAGCTTCGGAAGGTCCTTCTCCGCAGCATAGCCGTACCAGCCGGCTGCCTTCTCCGGTGATTTCCAATACTTCAGCGGTCAATAATCCACCGCCGAAAATAATGCGGTCGCCGGGTTTCGCGCGGCGACCGGGTCCGGCCAGCGCCTCCCAGACATCACCGGGATTTTGGCCGCCGCTCGCCCCGTCAGGATTGTCGATACCACTTTTATTGTTGCTGTTATTATAATTACAGTCGACGTTTTGACTGCTGCTGTCGCCGCGGGGCCGCAGCAGCAGCAGTTCCACACCAGCGCCGGTCGATTCCCGTTTGCCGTACAGCCGCGCCGGCAGTACACGGGAATCGTTCACGATCAGGCAATCGCCGGGATTCAAATACTCGAGGATATCCGGAAAACGCCGGTCGGTGAGCCGACCGGCGGCGCGGTCCATCACCAACAGTCGGGAAGCGTCCCGGGGTTCGGCCGGATGCTGGGCAATCAATTCCGGCGGAAGCGTGTAACCAAAATCGGCAGTTTTCATTTTTTGATCCGATCGTGAAAAAAAATATTTGACATAACCTGTTCTTAATGCTACAATGTATGAAAGCAATTGTCAAGCAAAACTTGACGTTGCCGGATAGAGGTGCGCCGGCCAAGAGTAGACCGGGTTAGGGACCCGCCCGATGATCTTGGATGAAAGGGGCCGGCGCCGAAGATGTTTGAGTATGGCTGTACTCGGTTGTTTACCGGTTTATTCATCTTGGCAATCGGTTGGTATGCAATCAAAACGCGGGACGTTTTTACATCTGGCTTTGCGGTCAACAGCCGCACGGTTGTCATCATACCTGTGCATGCGGTACTTTTGCTGTACTGCGGTATCTTTATTGTACCGCTATACATTTTCAGTACTGCGCACGACGTGATGGAGCGCTATTCGGAAATAGTTATGTCTTAACGCCATCTGTTTCCGTATCTCCATTCGTTGTATGAATGACAACCGGCTGAAACCGGTTGTTTTTTATAAATCTCCAGAAATATATATTATCTACAATTAAAATTGGAGGAATGACAATCATGAGACAGTATAACGTAGGCATTATCGGCGCGACGGGGATGGTCGGCCAGCGTTTCGCCACTTTGCTGGCGGATCACCCCTGGTTTCGGGTCACGGCGCTGGCCGCTTCGCCGCGGTCGGCGGGTAAAAGCTATGCCGAAGCGGTCGGGGAGCGATGGGCGATGCCGGTGCCGATGCCCGAAGCGCTGAAAACCATGATGGTTTTTGACGCTATGCAGGTCGAACAGGTCGCGGCGGCGGTTGATTTCGTATTTTGCGCCGTCGAGATGCCCAAGGCCGAGATCCGGGCGTTGGAGGATGCGTATGCCCGTGCCGAATGCCCGGTGATGTCCAATACCTCGGCCAACCGCCATACGCCGGACGTGCCGATGCTGATCCCGGAGCTGAATACCCGTCATATGCGGGTTATCGACCATCAGCGTAAACGTCTGGGTACGCGGCGCGGTTTTATCGCGGTCAAATCCAACTGCTCGATCCAGAGCTTTGTGCCGGCGCTCTATCCGCTCGACCGGTTCGGGGTCAAAAAGGTGCTGGCCTGCACCTATCAGGCGATATCCGGCGCCGGCAAGACCTTTGAAAGCTGGCCGGAGATGACGGACAATTTGATCCCCTATATCGGCGGCGAGGAGGAAAAAACCGAACGGGAGCCGCTCAAGATCTGGGGGCGGGTGGAGAACGGCGTCATTGTCGACGCCGAATCCCCGCAGTTCACCGCCCAATGTCTGCGGGTGCCGGTGACCAACGGCCATTTCGCCGCGGTCTATGTATCCTTTGAAAATAAACCCTCTAAGCAGGAGATCCTCGATATCTGGAACAGTTTCAGCGGCCGGCCGCAGCAGTTGGGGCTGCCCAGCGCGCCGAAGCAGTTTCTGCGCTATTTCGAGGAAGACAATATGCCGCAATCGGCCCTCTGCCGTGATCTGGAGGGCGGCATGACCGTTTCGCTGGGGCGGCTGCGGGAGGATTCGCAGTATGATTATAAGTTCGTGGGGCTGTCCCACAACACCCTGCGGGGCGCGGCCGGCGGCGCGGTGCTGATGGCTGAGCTGCTCTGCGCGGAGGGGTATATTTAGGGTTGTAAATACTATATTTTCGGAGGGATTGTCATGCAAATCGGCTGGAATAACCATATGTATCTGATAAACGGAAGGGTAAAATCCCCTATCGTTCTGCGCAGCGAAACCGAGCTGTTTATCGCGCAGAACGCCCATAACCTGATCTGGGAACGGCACTGGGACGAGTGCGAAGCCCTCGACCATGAGATTGCCCGGCTCAAAAAGGCCGGAGAGGACTCCGGGGCGGTCAATGAAAAACTGCAGGCGATCTTTCCGGTGGTGAAAGCCGAAATCGACGCGTTGATCCTTGCGGAAATCACGGCGTACCGCGAAACCAAGGCCGGCTTTGTTTCAGTTGCCGATATCTGCGAACGGCTCGATTCTCTTGAACGAAAAGTAAAAGACGTGCGTGAAATCGCCGAAGAAGCGCAGGGTACCGCAGAGGAAGCGCAGAGTACGGCGGAAGATGCGCAGAGCGCGGCAGAGGATGCGCAGAGTGCGGCGGATGATGCCTCGGGCGCGGCGGATGAATTGAGAGGCCGTATCTCCGAACTGGAAGAAGCCTTGTCTGATTCCGATTAATTTTCATTGCAAATAGTTTAATCGTTCACGACTTTAATACAGAAAGAAGGTTCCTTTACATGAAAAACACGCTTTTTGCCGGTGCCGGCGTGGCGCTGGTGACCCCGTTTCATCCCGATGGGTCGGTGAATTATGACAAGTATCGCGAGCTGGTCGAATGGCAGATCCAGAACGGCACCGATGCCATCATCTCCTGCGGCACCACCGGCGAGGCCTCTACCCTGACCGACGAGGAGCATATCGAGGTGATCCGCGCGGCTGTTGAGCAGGCCGGCGGTCGTGTGCCGGTTATCGCCGGTACCGGCTCCAACGACACTGCCTACGCGGTGGATCTGTCGGCGGAGGCGGAGCAGACCGGCGCCGACGGGCTGCTGTTGGTCACGCCGTATTACAACAAGACCTCGCCGCGCGGGCTGATCGCGCATTTTACCAAGATCGCCGATGCGGTGTCCATCCCGATCATCCTCTATAATGTCCCCTCCCGGACCGGGATGGATATGAAGCCCGGCACCGTCGCCGAGCTGTATAAGCATCCCAACATCGTCGGCATCAAAGAGGCCAACGGCAACATTTCGGCCGCCGCCCAGCTGGCTTCGCTGTGCGATATCGATATCTATTCCGGCAACGACGACCAGATTTTGCCGCTGCTCTCGCTCGGCGGCAAGGGGGTAATCTCGGTTTTTTCCAACATCTGCCCCCGGCAGGCGCACGATATCTGCGCCCGGTGGTTTGACGGCGATGCCGCCGGCTCGCTGGCGCTGCAGTTGGAATGGTTGGAGCTGTGCAACGCGCTGTTTTATGATGTCAATCCGATACCGGTCAAGGCGGCGATGAAGCTGATGGGGATGGC
>WRDE01000175.1 GCA_009783605.1 Oscillospiraceae bacterium | reverse complement strand
GTTAAAAGCCTCTGGGATGGTCGCTGTACCGTTTATGTGCGCGAAGCCGTAACCAATCCCGCCAACGGGCAAACGGATCAGATCGAGGTTGCAACGCTTAAAAACGAGCCGTGCCGGTTGTCACATGGTAGCAGTGCCGGCGCGGTGAGCGCGGCATCTCCCAAAAGCAGCGCGGCGGCGGTCAATCAAGGCGTAAAACTGATTATCTCAAAGGACATTGTTATCCCGGCGGGTTCCAAGATCACCGTCACCCAGAACGGCAAGACGGCGGATTATATACGATCCGGGGAATCCGCCATGTTCAGCGTTCATAATGAAATCGCCCTGGAATTGTTCGAGAGGTGGGCATAATGGCCAGCTGGGGCAAATGCGATTATAAAGGATTGGTGAAATTTCAGCAACAGCTTGCGCAATTGGATAAGGCGAGCTGTGACGCGTTCTGTGAGGCGGCGGTCAAGGAGTTGGCGGCGCGGCTGCTCAGTCTGGTTATTCCTGCGACGCCGGTCGGCAAGTACGACCAAGTAAAGAAGTCGGGTAAAAAGGGCGGCACGCTGCGGCGCGGCTGGGGAAAAGCAAAAGATATCACGGTAACGAAGGTCGGCAACGCCTACCAGGTGGAGATTATCAACCCGGTGGATTACGCGTCGTATGTGGAGTACGGGCATCGAACCGCTAACGGCGGATGGGTCCCCGGCCGGTTTATGCTGACCATTTCGGAGCATCAGCTGCGGCAGATGACACTGGGTATTTTAGAAAAAAAGCTGGAGAAGTGGCTGAGGGGGGTATTTCGTGGCTGAGATCAGTACCAATATCATCCTTGACGGCATCACCCTGGCTATTCGTGCGGAATACCCGGACTGCCAGATTTTCACCGATGAGGTCGAGCAGGGATTGAACCCCGGCGACTTCATCGTGCTGCTGCTGGACGCCAATAAGGACCGGGAGATCGGGCCGAGGTACACGCTGTCGACGCTGTTCGATATTCACTATTTTCCGAAATCCGAAAACGACCCGACTAATATTAACAAGGATTGCTACGCGGTCGCGGATCAACTGGAAGCGGCTCTGGAATTGATAACATTGCCGACGGGCGACCCGCTCCGCGGCACCGGTATGAATTGGGAGGTAGTCGACGGCGTGCTGCATTTTTTCGTTTCCTATGCCCCGCGGTATTTCCGGCCGACCGATGACGGCGATCCGATGCAGGAATTCAATTATACGCCCAGCGTAGTGTAGAAAGGATGAGATCATATGGCAAACAATACCGAACCGGCGGCTGTCCCGAAGTTTACCAAGGATCAGCTGCTCGGCTCAAAACGTTACACCGGTCGGCGTGACTTGCTGGGCGTCTTGTTGGACGGCGGCAAATCGTACACGCGCGATGAGGTGGACGAAATAATCAAAAAATTCATGGAAGGCAAGGTGAAATAAATGGCTCTCGGCGGTGGGACTTTTACGTCCCAAAACAAGATACTGCCCGGCAGTTTCATCAACTTTATATCCGCGATGACCGCTTCGCGGGCGCTCTCCGACCGCGGTATCGTGACCTCGCCCTATGTCCTCGACTGGGGCGCTTCCGGCGCGATGGCGGAGGTCAGGGCGGAGGATTTACAAAAGGACAGCATGAAGCTGTTCGGCTACGACTATTCGGCGCCGCAGCTGATGTGGCTGCGTGACCTGATGAAAGGCTGCCGGTTGGGTTACCTGTTCCGGCTCGGCACCGGCGGAACGAAAGCGGCAAACACCCATGCTGCCGCGAAATACGCGGGGATCAGAGGGAACGATCTGAAGGTGGTCATCGCGGCGAACGTCGATGACCCCGCGAAATTTGATGTGACCCTGTTCTTGGGCACGGTCGTTGTCGATGCGCAGACTGTCGCGAACGCCGGTGAGCTGGTCGCCAACGATTTCGTTGACTGGAAGCCCGCGCCGCTGGCCGTGACGGCGGGAATGCCGCTGACCGGCGGCGTTTCTCCGACGGTGCAGAACAGCGACTTCCAGGCGTACCTCGACGCCAGTGAAGGGTATTCCTTCAATACGATGTGCTGCCCGTCCGATGACGTGACGGTTAAAAAGCTGTTCGCGTCGTTCACCGAGCGGATGCGCGACGAGCGGGGCGCGAAGTTCCAATGCGTAGTCTACGACAGCGCCGCCGACTACGAGGGCGTGATAAACGTCCTGAACAAAACCGTCGGCGCCGCGGTGTATTCCGCGGTTTACTGGGTGACCGGCAAGAATGCCGGTACCCCGGTCAACAGGTCAGCGGCGAATACCGTGTACGACGGCGAGTTTGAGCTGGACGTGTCCCATACCCAAATCCAACTGGAGACGGCGATACGGGAAGGCAAATTCGCGTTCCACCGGGTGGGGTCGGATATCCGCGTCCTTGCGGACATCAACAGCCTCACCACCGTTACCCCGGAAAAGGGTGACATCTTCAAGGAAAACCAGACCATCAGGGTCATCGACCAGCTCGCCAATGACGGCGCGATGCTGTTCAACACCAAATACCTCGGCAACGTGCCGAACGACGAGGACGGCCGGATCAGTCTGTGGCAGGATCTTGTCGGCCAGCGCCGGGTCCTGCAGGATATCCGGGCGATTCAGGACTTTTCGTCCGACGACGTGGAGGTGCTGCCGGGTGACAGCAAGAACGCCGTCACTGTCCGGGACAACATCAATATCGCCGGCGTCATGCTGCAGATGTACATGACCGTGCGGATTCGCTGAGAAAGGAGAGTAGACAATGGCTACAAAAGCTGCGAAAATGAAGGCTACGGATTCGGTATACGGTGCGCTGGCTACCTGCTGGGTGACCCTTGACGGAAACCGGTACAATATGATGAACTTGTATAAGTTCGAATCCAAAACAGGTATAACCCTTGCGGAAGTTCCGATTCTCGGCGAGGTTCAAAAAGGGCATAAACCGGCCGGCACGAAAAACACCTGGACCGGCACCGCCCATTACAACCAGTCCGCGTTCCGGGCATGGTTGAAAAATTATAAGGAAACAGGAATCCTTACACCTTTCACCATCCAGGTGACGAACGAGGACAAGGGCACCACCGTCGGCCGTCAGACCATCACGCATACCGGCTGCTTGATCGATACCCTCGTGCTGGCGAAGTACGAGGCCGGGGAGAACGTCCTCGACGAGGATATCTCCGGCACCTTCGAGGATTGGGATATGCCGGAAAAATTCAAAGAGCTGCCGGGCAGCCGATAAAGAAAGGATAATCACATGGATAAGTTTGACATTTCCATATTTCTCAAGCAGAATGTTCCGCAGCCGGAAAACGTGAAATTCGCGCCGTCACCCCGGATCAAGGATAAAAACGGGAAACCGGTCGAGTTTGAACTCCGCGCCATCACGCCGGATGAGGACGAAGCCATCCAGTCCGACTGCGTCAAATGGGAAATCCCGGAGGGAGAAACCAGGCGGGTTAAAACATTCGACCAGGTCCGGTACCTGACGATGCTGGCGGTCGAGAGTACCGTTTACCCCAACTTGAAAAGCGAAGAATTGCAAAATTCCTACGGCATCTTCGGCGAGGAGGCGTTACTTAAAGCGCTGCTGTGCGTCTCCGGCGAGTATTCGGCGTACCAATTGAAGGTGCAGCGGGTAAACAACGAGGTTCCCGTTTCGGAGTTGGCTGAAGAGATAAAAAACTGATCCTGGAGGATGACCCGGAAGCGGCAGTTGTGCATTATTGCCTTCAGGAACTTCACATCCTCCCCTCGCAGTACGCGGCTTTATCGAAAGAAGAAAAAGCATTTATTATCGGGTCGTGTATGGCCCGCTCGAAATCCTTGAAGGAAAAAGAAAATGAAAACCGTTGACAGCCATCCCCGATTGCGGTAGAATGGACAGCGAAAGGGGATGGCTGTCGATGATACACGGTTACATAAAATGCGAAATATGCGGGAACTCATATCCCAACAGATTTGAGTATTGTTCAAAGTGTTCTGCGGTTTCAATTGATTATAATTCATTGGAATTAAAAGATATCCTGATTTTAGTGGATAAGCATCTGCGACGAGCAAATTATTATACATCAGAACAAACGGGAACATCCGAGTTGAATAAAAAAATGGAAACTCAGAACGCCTACTTAAAGACCGTCCGGTTCTGGATCATGTTTTGGTCCGTTGTCGGTTGCGTCGGCGGCGGGATCGGAATTGTTGCGTTGCTGATTTCTATTTTAGGAAAGTGAAACAGAATATCCAAACGCTCATCACCAGATGGGTGTTTTTAATTGTAAACTAAATATGAACATGTTGAATAAATATACAGCCGGTTGTATGTTGCGACAGGCTGTATAGGGTAGAATAAGGTAGAACCATATAGAAACAAAAACAATCTGCATATTTCCGAATAAATAATTATTTTAGTCATTTCGCTTATTTACTATTGACAACGTAAACTCCATGTGGTATCATATCAGCAAGGAGGTGATTCGTTGGGCGTGAGCTATAACCCGTTATGGAAATTGCTGATTGACAAAGGATTGAATAAAAGCCAATTGGCAGCTATGACGGGAATCGCAAAATCAACATTTTCCAAAATGGGCAATGGTGGATATGTTGGTACAGAAGTGCTCGAAAAAATTGCCGTAACTCTAAATTGCCGCATTGAGGACATAATAGAGTTCACCGGCGAACAAAAAGAGAAATAGCCGTTCCCTCTGGACAAGGTATAAACGACTATTTCACGGCACCAGACCGAAGCCTGATAGACCCATTATATCAGGTTTCCTTCTGGAATTCAAGTACGAATTTTTAGGAGGTTTTTTTATGCAAACAATCGATTCCAGATTCATCGAGGAAGTCAACGACAACCTCAAAAAAGCAGAATCCATAATCCGCTGTCTTACCATCGCGCTTGAAACCGACCACGGCGATAATGATTTTTACGCAGCTACGGCCGCAAGTGATTTCATTCGCGCTGAAACACAAAAATTAGACGCCATACTTAAAGAAATGAGTACGGCGAAGAAAGGTGGTGCGGCATGAATGAGTTGCAGATTTTCACCTACGGCGATGCGCAGGTACGCACGGTTCAGCAGAACGGCGAGACATGGTGGGTGTTGAAAGACGTGTGCGATGTTCTGGGACTGTCAGACACAAATAGGGTGGCAGAGCGTATAGAGGATGATGAGCTGACACGAATCAAACTCGTGTCAGGTGGACAGCAACGCGAGGTATACGCCATCAACGAATCCGGCCTGTACAACGTAATCCTCCGCTCCGACAAGCCCGAAGCTAAAGACTTCAAACGATGG
>WRDE01000174.1 GCA_009783605.1 Oscillospiraceae bacterium | reverse complement strand
GGTCGTCGGTTTCCAGCGATTTTCGGATGATCGCTTCGCAGCGGGACGCGCCGAGCAGCGCGTATCCTTCGGCGGCGAAATCAAAAAAACGGGCGGAGGGGCCGAGACGCACCTGCTCGAAGTCGGAATCGTCCAATTCCCGGCCGATCAGCCAGACGGCGTAGACCGAACAGCGCCCCTGGGTCATCGCCGGGATCTCCCGGTAGGGATCGGGGCGCCGGGGATGGAGCTTGGCGAGGATGTTGGCGATCACCGCCTCCACCAGCTCGTCGTCCGGCACCGCGGCCAGCAGTTCCGGCGTCAGCGTCCGGTATTTATCAAGTTTATCGGGGTCGGCGCCGGGATGGCGGCGGGACAGATACAGGATATACCCGCCGATCAGTCCGATCAGGACAAACAAAACAATAATTTGGGGCTGCATAAGGTAAAATCTCCTTAATTATGAATTATGCATTACGCATTATGAATTACTTTTTTCAATGCCTCCACCCGGTCGGTCCGCTCCCAGGCGACATCCAGATCCTCCCGGCCGAAATGGCCATAGGCGGCCAGCGGGCGGTAGATCGGGCGGTTTAAGCCTAACTGCCGGATGATGACAGCGGGGCGGAAATCGAATACGGCGGCGATGGCGGCGGCAAGCTGTTCATCCGGCACCGCGCCGGTGCCGAAGGTATCCACCAATATCGAGACCGGCCGGGCCATACCGATGGCGTAGGCCACCTGCAGCTCGCACTGCCGCGCCAGCCCGGCGGCGACAATGTTTTTGGCGGCGTACCGGGCCATATAGGTGGCGCTGCGGTCCACCTTGGTGGGGTCCTTGCCGGAGAAGGAACCGCCGCCGTGGCGGGCATACCCGCCGTAGGTGTCAACGATCAATTTGCGGCCGGTCAGCCCGCTGTCGCCGTGGGGGCCGCCCACAACAAACCGGCCGGTGGGGTTGACAAAGATCTTGGTATCGCTATCCCACAGCTCCGCGGGGATCACCGGGCGCAGGACATGTTCGATGATATCCGCCCGGATGCGTTCCGGCGTTACCTCCTCGCTGTGCTGGGCCGAGATAACCAATGTGTCGGCACGTTTCGGGATAAAGCCATCGTATTCCACCGTCACCTGAGACTTGCCGTCCGGCCGCAGATACGGCAGGGTGCCGTCCTTGCGCACCGCCGCCAGCCGCCGCGCCAGCGCGTGGGCCAGCGAGATAGGCAGCGGCATCAGCTCCGGCGTCTCGTCGCAGGCGAACCCGAACATCATCCCCTGATCCCCCGCGCCGGTGGCGTCGGCAGCATCAAAGATGCTGCTTGTATCGAAGATGCTGCTTGTGTCGAAGATGCTGCTTGTGTCGGCACGGTCCCGCACCGCCATCGCGTTATTGACCCCCAGCGCGATATCCGGCGACTGCTCATCCAACACCGACAGCACCGCGCAGGCGGAGCCGTCAAACCCCTGGGAGCCGTCGTTGTAGCCGATATCCCGGATCACCCCCCGGGCGATAGCGGGGATATCCACAGAACAATCGGTGGTGATCTCGCCCATCACCAACACCATACCGGTGGTGGCGACCGTCTCACAGGCGACATGGGCGTCCGGGTCCTGCGCCAGTATCGCGTCCAACACCGCGTCGGAAATCTGGTCGCAGACCTTGTCAGGATGCCCCTCGGTCACCGACTCAGAGGTAAAAAAACGCTTCATGGTTTAGCCTCCTTACTGTTGTACATTAAAAAAGCCGTCCGGCTTTTTTGCCGGACAGCATGATCATCTCTCATCTTCCGGCCAATGCCGCAGGAATTGGCACCTTATCGCGGCCATCAGCCGCAACAGGTTGCCGGACATAACGGGCCTGGTCCCGCCGCCCGCGGCTGCCGCGGGCATTATGTCACTCTGGATAAGTTCCCCTGAAAAGGGATATTCAATTGTCAACCAACATCAGTATAACATCAAGCAGACAGCTTGTCAACCGCAAATTGTCACCTGTCAACTCTCACCTGTCACCTGTCAACTCTCTCCTCCCCCCGCCGCATCACCAGATCGGCGATCAGCCCCACCACGACGCCGATGCCGATGACTAACGGCGCCACCGCCGCCAGTCCGTCCGCGTGGGCGCGGGTGACGTAATAATCCACGGAAAATGGCGCCAGAAGATACAGCAGCGCCGAAAAGACATACAGCACCGCCGCCAGCTGGGTACAGCCGCGGATCACGTCGCGGGAATACGGCCGCAGTCCCCCGAGCATCGAAATGCCGCCCGAAACCATGTCGAATACCTTTCTCATATGTCGCACCTCATCAAAAAATGTCGCAAAACGGATGAAAAAAGTATAACACCTCCGATTGTGCAAACACAATCGGAGGTTACTGGTAATTAAGCATTCAGCATTACGCATTAATCCTCCGGGTATCCGGAGGGATTCATGCTCTGCCAGCGCCAGGAGTCGCGGCACATGTCGGCCAGCGTTTTTTCGGCCTTCCAACCGAACAGCCGGGCCGCTTTGGACGGGTCGGAATAGGATACCGCCACATCGCCGGGCCGGCGGGGCTGGTTGACCGTCGGAACCGGCACGCCGTTGACCTCCTCGAAGGTTTTGATCAGCTCCCGCACCGAATAGCCCCGCCCGACGCCGAGGTTGACCGCCTCCGCGCCGGTATGGGCCAGCGCGTATTCCACCGCCGCCAGATGCCCCCGGGCGAGATCGACGACATGGATATAATCCCGTATCCCGGTGCCGTCGGGGGTATCGTAATCGGTGCCGGTGACGGTCAGCGCCGGGGTTTTGCCCACCGCGGCCTGCACTAACCGCGGCATCAGGTTGACCGGGGTTCCCCGGGCATCCTCGCCGATCCGGCCGCTTGCGTGAGCGCCGGCCAGCGTGAAATACCGCAGGGACACCGCCGCCCATTCCGGATCCGCGGCGCAGAGATCCCGCAGGATCCCCTCGATCATGAATTTGGTGCGGCCATAGGGGTTGACCACCTCGCCGGTGGGCATATCCTCCCGCAGCGGCATGGGGTTTTTCATGCCGTATACAGTGGCGGAGGAGCTGAACACCATCCGCCTGCAGCCCGCCTCGGCCATCACCTCGCAGAGGGCCACGGTGCCGGACACATTGTTGTCGAAATAATCCAACGGCTTAGACACCGATTCCGGCGGGGATTTCAACCCGGCGAAATGGACCGCCGCCGCGATATCGTTTTCGGCGAACACCCGCCGCAATCCCTCGCGGTCCCGGATATCACAGCGGTAAAACGGGAAATCCTTCCCGCTCAACTCCCGCACCCGCCGCAGCGCCTCGGGTTTGGCGTTGTATAAATTGTCGGCGACCACAATATCATGCCCCGCCGCCAGCAATTCCACCGCGGTATGGGTGCCAATAAACCCGGCCCCGCCGGTCAGTAAGACAGCCATAAGTTTTTTCCTCCCAACAAAATAATGCTGAATGCTTAATGCTAAATGCTGAATGTTTATGGCATCCATATGCTGCGTACCCTGCACATCCGCCGTCATAATTAAGCATTCAGCATTCAGCATTTCGAATTTTCTTCTTATAAACCGGCCGGTAATTTTGTACCATCTGCTCATATTCATCCGTATCCAATGAGGAATTTTCGCTGTCGGCGAGCAGGGGTTTGCCCTTTGGCTTTTTCCGGGGCTCCGAAAATGCCCGGGCGTCCTCCGCGGTTTTTACCCCTTCCGCCCGCCAGGTGTCCAATATCCGCATCATATAATTGTGCTGGAACTGACCGGTTTTGGCTTTGCCTTGGGTATACGCCTCCCGGATCAGCTCATCCGGCAGCTGCCAGTCATCGATCCAGATCCGGGCGGATTCCATCTGGGCGGCGGAGGGGTGCTCTTTTTTCAACTCCAATAGGGAGGATAGGTGTACCCAGCAAGCGCGCTGCCGCTCTAACGCGCAGAGGTGAAGCTCGGCGGCGGCGACGGTATTGATACCCCTTTCGGCCCAATCCAAAGCGATTTTTTCGATATACCGCATACTGTTTTTCTTCATCGAGAGGGCGTAGACGATGATCATCAGAATTACCGCCGCCGGCATCCCGATACTGTCGTAGAGGTAGAGCAGCGTCTCCATATCGCCGGGGGTGACCGGTTTGCCGAGACGGGTTTCGGCCGTCTGAAGCAGATCGGCGAATTCCGGACAGGCCTTCCGCCGCTCCAGCACCTCCGGCAGCTGCGGTTTTACGGGTTGCTGTCTCTGGGTGAGAGGAAACTTTTTTGCTGTCTGCGCTGACGGCAGAACTGGCTGGGATGCAGGCGCCGCCGGTTGAGTTGGCGGTGTTGCCGCCGGCAACACCGGCTGTTCGCGCGGCGGCACAGGGACCGGGTCGGCGGCTCCGCCGTTCTGGATTAGCACCCCGGTTTCGATCCAGAAGGACAGCGCGTCGGAACAGTCGGCGGGGGAGAGGCCGATCAGAGAAGAACAAAGTTCCGGGTCAAACTCGCCGCAGCCCTGAGCGGAAAACCAGAGCAGCACCTTCAATTGAGCCGAACCGGCCATTTTTATATGCTGATCCACCACCGCCCGGGGAATCACCAGCACCCCGCCGAGCATATCGCCGTTCCATCTGTATGACATGTATGTAACCTCTCTATGAATGCTAAATGCTGAATGCTGAATGCTAAATTATGGAAGTGTTTCGTTGCGGAGGCTGCTCCTCACTCCTAATTCCGCATTTGCTGAAATCCCTCGCCGTGTATCTCTTCGCTTGCGGTGATCACAATAAACGCCTCGGGGTCGATATCCATTACCAAACTGCGCAGCGCGTAGACTTCCGACGGGCGGAGGGCGCACATCAGTACGCCGCGTTCGGCGCCGGTATAGGCGCCCTGGGCTTTCAATTTGGTTACGCCGCGGCCGATCTTTTCGAGGATGCCGGCGGTGACATCAGCTTCCCGTTTGGTGATGATCAGCAGCATCCGCCCTTTATAAGAGCCGTAAACTAACCCGTCCATCACGCTGGTGCTGAGATACAGCAGCACGATGGAATAGAGCGCCGACTCCACCTGCTTATAAACAACAGCCGCGGAGACGACTACCAGCGCGTCGACGATCAGGATCAGCCGCCCGATCGAGAAGTGCCGCAGCTTTTGGCCGATCAGCCGCGCCACCAATTCGCTGCCGCCGGTGGTGGCGCCCCGCAGATAGATCATGCCGATACCGGCGCCGGACAGCACCCCGCCGAACGCGGCGGTCAGCACCATATCCCCCTCAAATGCCGGGATATACGGGGCCGAAACATCAATCATCACCGACACTAAAACCGTGACGATAGCGGTGCGGATGG
>WRDE01000173.1 GCA_009783605.1 Oscillospiraceae bacterium | reverse complement strand
TTGTGCAGGAGGTATACGCTACAGCGGGCGCGGTGGAACGGCTGCTGCCGCAAACGGATGCGGTGGTGGAGCTGGGGGGAGAGGACGCCAAGATCCTGTTCCTCACGGGGGGGCTGGAGGAGCGGATGAACGGCTCCTGCGCCGGCGGTACCGGCGCGTTTATCGACCAGATGGCGACGCTGCTGAACGTCACCGTTGAGGAATTGGACGCGCTGAGCCGCGGCCATCAAAAAATATACCATATCGCCTCCCGGTGCGGCGTCTTCGCCAAAACCGATATCCAGCCGCTGCTCAATCAGGGCGCCCGGAAGGAGGATATCGCCGCCTCGATCTATCAGGCGGTGGTATCCCAGACCATCGCCGGGCTGGCGCAGGGGCGGGAGATCAAGGGCAAGGTGCTGTTTCTCGGCGGCCCGCTGTTTTTCCTGAAGGGGCTGCGGGAACGGTTTACCGATACGCTGAAGCTGACGCCGGAAAACGCCGTGTTCCCGGATAACGCCGATGTTTTTGTGGCGGTCGGCGCCGCGCTGTATGCCGGGGACAGCAGCCCCGAGATGCCGTTCGCGGAGATTCTGCGCCGGGTGGAACAGGCCACGGCGCGGAAGAACATCACCAACACCCTGCCGCCGCTGTTCGCGGAAAAAGCCGCGTAGGCGGCCTTTTCCGCTCGTCACTCCGCCGCCTGCCCGCCGGCTGTTGACGCGGATAACTATACCGGCGACGCCTGGCTCGGCATTGACGCCGGATCCACCACCACCAAGTTAGTGCTGATCGACGCCAACGGCGGCCTGCTGCATACCTGGTACGCCTCCAACGCCGGCAACCCGGTGGCGGTGGTGCGGGAGCAGTTGCTGGAAATCTACCGCCGGTTCGGCGGCCGGGTCACCATCCGCGGCAGCGCCGCCACCGGTTACGGCGAGGAGCTGATCCAGAACGCCTTCGCGGTGGACATGGGATTGGTCGAGACGGTGGCCCACCACCGGGCGGCGCGGCATTTTTCGCCGGAAGTGGATTTCGTCATCGACATCGGCGGCCAGGACATGAAATGCTTCAAGGTGCATAGTCGCGGCGGCGGGAACGGCGGCGCAATCGACAATATCCTGCTCAACGAGGCCTGCTCCTCCGGCTGCGGCTCGTTTATCGAGACCTTCGCCCGGGCGCTGGGGGAGGATGTCGCGGCCTTTTCCCGGCGGGGCCTGTTCGCCGCCGGCCCGGTGGATCTGGGCTCCCGGTGCACGGTTTTTATGAATTCTTCGGTCAAGCAGGCCCAAAAGGAAGGGGCCAGCGTTGACGATATCTCGGCCGGACTGTCGGTCAGCGTGGTCAAAAACGCCGTCTACAAGGTGATCCGGGCCTCCGGCCCGGCCGAGCTGGGCAGCCATATCGTGGTCCAGGGCGGCACCTTCCTCAACGACGCGGTGCTGCGCGCCTTCGAACTGGAGTTGGGCACCGAAGTGGTCCGCCCGACGATAGCCGGCGTGATGGGCGCATATGGGGCGGCGCTGGCGGCGCGGGACGCAGTGGTGAGTGACCTCCGGCCGCGCGATATTGCGAACGAACACATTTCGCCCCTAACCACTCGCCACTCACCACTCGCCACTACTATATTGAGTGCCGCCGAGCTGGAAAATTTCGTACATACCGCCAAAACCGTCAACTGCGGTCTCTGCGGCAACCACTGTCTGCTGACGGTCAACAGTTTCGGCGGCGGTCGGCAATTTATCTCCGGCAACCGCTGCGAACGCCCGGTGAGCGGCAGACAGAATTCAGAGGGCAACAAATCGGCTTCGGTAACGCCTGACTCCTCACCCCTAACGCCTAACTCACAAAACCTGTTCGCCTGGAAATATGATTATCTGCGTTCGCTGTCCGGCGGTGACAACATCCGCGGCAAAATCGGTATCCCGATGGGGCTGAATCTCTATGAAAACCTGCCGTTCTGGCACGCGTTTTTTACTTGTCTCGGTTTCGAGGTGCTGCTCTCCCCCGCCTCCAACCGCGCTCTCTACCACGCCGGCCAGCACACCATCCCCTCCGATACCGTCTGCTACCCCGCCAAGCTGCTCCACGGCCATATCGAAAAGCTGTTGGATACGGATGCGGACGTCATTTTCTATCCCTGTCTGCCCTATAATTTTGACGAGGGCAAGGGCGACAACCACTACAACTGCCCGGTGGTGGCCTATTATCCCGAATTGCTGAACGCCAATGTAGGGCGGTTGGGTGAATCCGGCGCCCCGTCCGGCAAGCCGCGGTTTCTATTCCCCTACTTCGGCCTCCACCGCCCGGGCGGTTTCGCTGTAAAGGCGGCGGAATACTTCGGAAGCGCGTTCGGTATTCCGGCGGGAGAAATCAAAAAAGCCGCCAGAGCGGCTTACGCGGCGCAGCAGCGGTATATGGCCGCCATCCGGGAAAAAGGCGCCGAAATCATCGCCGATGCCCGGAAAAACGGCCGGCGGATCGTGGTGCTGGCCGGCCGGCCTTACCATATGGATCCCGAAATCCACCACGGCATCGACGGGCTGATCAGCCGGTTCGGGCTGGCGGTGCTGACCGAGGACGCGGTGGCCCATCTCGCGCCGAAACAGCCGGTCAGGGTGCTCAACCAGTGGACCTACCACAGCCGGCTCTACCACGCCGCCGCCTATGTCACCACCCAGCCGGATATGGAGCTGGTGCAGTTAGTCTCCTTCGGCTGCGGCATCGACGCGATCACCACCGACGAGGTGCGGGCGATCCTGGAGCAGGGCGGCAAGCTGTATACCCAGCTCAAGATCGACGAGATCAACAATCTGGGCGCGGTGAAGATACGGATCCGGAGTCTGCTGGCAGCAGTTGACGCGCGCGCTTGCGCGTGCGAATTGAAAATGGATAATTGATAATTGAAAATTAAGAGGGGCTCTAAATTTGACAGTTCCGCAGTAAAGATGGTATAATATTTCTGTGGACGGGGAGCCTCGTTTTGTTCTTGAGATAAAAAGTAGCCCGCCTAATAGCGTAGGCGGACTGCAAGCATAAACATACGCCGAGGCTGCCGTCTATTGGCTCCCCGTCTGCTTTTTATTATAAACCACATCTATAAAAATGTCAAGCATATATTTCGTCAACTGTCAATCCGAACGGAGTGAACCCCCGTGCCTGACCTCCCCGAACAGGACCAACAGAAGAAGTTTGACCCGACCCAGCGGGGGTATTTCGGCCTGCCGGAGGGGATACCTTATCCGTTGTCTTATGAGGAGGCATACGGCCCGGTCAGGGAGCTGACCGACCGGCCGCATGAGGAGAAAAATCCCAACCTCGAACAGCTGCGCGCCAACGCTATGGCGCTGCCGCAGTCGCCGGGCGTCTACATCATGAAAAACGCCGCCGGCACCATCATCTACATCGGCAAGGCCAAGGCGCTCAAAAACCGGGTCAGTTCCTACTTCGGTTCCGACGCCCGCCATGAATCCCGGGTACGGCAGATGGTATCTCAGGTGGATCATTTTGAGTATATCATCGCCGACAGCGAATTTGAAGCGCTGGTATTAGAATGTTCCCTGATCAAGCAATACACGCCGAAATACAACATGAAGCTCAAGGACGACAAGGGCTACCATTATATCCGGGTCACCCCGCCGCCCTTCCCGCGGATCTATTCCACGCCGCAGAAATCAGACGACGGCGCCACCTATATCGGCCCATATGTCAGCTCCTTCTCGGTAAAAAATTCGGTGGATGAGGCCAATCGGTTGTTTCAACTTGCAACCTGCACCCGTAAATTTTCAATTGTCAATTCTCAATTATCAATTAAGTACCGCCCCTGCCTCAACCACCATATCGGCCAATGCTGCGCCCCCTGCGCCGGCAGGATCGGCGAGGCGGCATACATGGAACGGCATGACAAGGCGCTGGCTTTCCTCACCCGGGGCAGCGCCGCCGTTATTGCCGAGATGCAGCAGCAGATGGAAACGGCGGCGGAAAAGCTGGACTTCGAGCGGGCCGCGTCGCTGCGGGACACCATCAGCGCCTTCCATAAATTGCAGGCCAAACAGAAGGTGGTCATGTCCAAAATATCGGAACAGGACATCATCGCGCTGGCGCGGTCAGCGGCAGCAGCTGAATCCAATGCCTGTTTTGAAGTGTTCCGTTTCTCCGGCGGTAACCTGTTCGACCGGGAACACTTTTTCGTGGATATCGACACCGCCACCGAGACATTGCCTGCCGCCCGCGCCGAATTTCTGCGCCGGTATTACACCATGCGCGCACCGGTGCCGCCGCAGATCACCGTCGATGGGGATGTGGAGGATACCGGGCTGCTGGAGCGCTGGTTGGGGGAAAAAGCCGGGCGGCGGGTGCGGATCGTCCAGCCCCAGATCGGTGAGCAGGCACAGCTGATCGAGATGTGCCGCGCCAACGCCGCCGAACGGCTGGCCCAACAGGCCGGCACAAGCAGCACCCGCGGTGCTGCGGGTCATCAGCTGGCGGCACTCAATGAGCTGGCGCGGCTGCTGGGGCTGCCGGCGCCGCCGGGCTATATCGAATGCTACGATATCTCCCACACCGCCGGCGCCGACCCGGTGGCCGGCATGGTGGTGTTTGAGCAGGGCAAGCCGCTCAAGGCCGGCTACCGCAAATTCAACATCAAATCCGCCGACGCCGCCGACGACTACGGGGCGATGCGGGAGGTATTACAGCGGCGGCTGGAGGAATATCGGGGCTCGTGCGGCTGCGGCCGCGACATCGCCTCTTCGCTGTCTGAAGCAGGGAGCGAATTACCCACTTCAACACCATATGGCTTTAAACGATTACCCGACCTGATCCTGTTGGACGGCGGCGCCGGCCATGTGTCGGCGGTCAAGCCGTTGGTGGACAGCTACGGGCTGGACATCCCCGTGTTCGGCTTGGTCAAGGATGACCGCCACCGCACCCGCGCCATCGCCGCCGACGGCGGCGAAATCGCCATCCAATCCAAACGCACCGCCTTCACCCTGCTGTCGGCCATCCAGGAGGAGGTCCACCGCTACGCAGTAAGCTTCCACCGGCAGAAGCGCAAAAAGAATACCTTGGTAACCGCCCTGACCGACATCCCCGGCATCGGCGCCGGCCGCGCCAACGCGCTGCTGAAAGCCTTCGGGTCACTGAAAGCGATCAAAGGCGCGTCGGTGGAACAGCTGCTGTCGGTGAAGGGGATCCCCCGGTCGGCGGCGGAGGGGATTTTGAAGTATTTTGAGGAGGACGGATAAACAAACGTATGGATTACGAAAAAGAAAGCAGAATGTTTAACCAGATGGCGGATTATTACGATACATACCGGCCCTCCTACCCGGATGACATTATA
>WRDE01000172.1 GCA_009783605.1 Oscillospiraceae bacterium | reverse complement strand
GACCAAGCGCTGCGGGCAGAGGTCGAGAAAACCAACGTATTCGCCAAGCTCTCGCCGGCCCAGAAGGTGCGGGTGGTGGCCGCCCTGCGGGAGAACGGCCATACCGTCGGGTTCCTCGGCGACGGCATCAACGACGCCGCCGCCATGAAAGCCGCCGATGTCGGTATCTCGGTGGACACGGCGGTGGATATCGCCAAGGAGTCGGCCAACATCATTTTGATGGAGAAGGACCTGATGGCGTTAGAAAACGGCGTCATTGAGGGGCGCAAGATCTACGCCAACATCATCAAATATATCAAGATGACCGCCAGCTCCAACTTCGGCAACATGTTTTCGGTGGTGGCCGCCTGCGCCTTCCTGCCGTTCCTGCCGATGCTGCCGATGCAGCTGCTGCTGCTGAACCTGATCTACGACCTGTCCTGCATCGCCATCCCCTGGGACAATGTGGACCAGGAGTATCTGACGGTCCCCCGCAAATGGGACGCCGGCTCGATCACCAAATTCATGTTCTGGATCGGGCCGACCAGCTCGGTGTTTGACATCACCACCTACCTGCTGATGTTCTTCATCATCTGCCCGGCGGTGTTCGGCGGGCAGTACGGCGCATTGCCGGTGGATACGCAGGCGCAGTTCGCCGCCATGTTCCAGGCCGGCTGGTTTATCGAATCCATGTGGAGCCAGACGTTGGTCATCCATATGATCCGCACCCCGAAGCTGCCGTTTATCCACAGCCGGGCGTCGGCGCCGGTGACCCTGCTGACCATGACCGGCATCGCGGCGCTGACGGCGATCCCGTTCATGCCCTTCCGGGAATCCCTCGGGTTCAGCCGTCATCTGCTGCCGGCCGAATATTTTCTCTGGCTCGGCGCGACGATATTGTTGTATATGATATTGGCGACGGTGTTTAAGAAGATTTTTGTCAGGAGATATGGGGAGCTGTTGTAATTGAAAATGGATAATTGAAAATTGAAAATTAATGCTGGATTTTGTTTTTTGGGGGCGGCTTTTTGACTGCCCCTGAATTTTTTTGTTTTTCCTTGATCTTCGCATTGTAAAATGTCTGAATAGTTGTTATACTGTCTATGATATTTTGCGAAAAGATGTGGTTGTTCTTGAAAAAGGTGTTATTTGGGCTTGGCTGGGCGGTTTGTGCTGCCGCCGTAGTCGGGTGCGCGCTGTATGGACTGGGCGTTTTCGGAGGTCCGGTTGTCCGGCAGGTGTCCGAGAAGGCATATGTCACCGAAAACTTTTCTCATACCTACACCGGCCAGTTATTGGACGGGAAATTCGACGGCGAGGGGACACTGGTTTTCGCTGACGGCGGCAGTTATGACGGCGGCTTCGCCGACGGCCGGTTCGACGGAGAAGGGATATTCTCCTCGCCCGACGGATGGCGGTATGAGGGCGGATTTTCCGCCGGCAAGATGACCGGGCAGGGGACGCTGTACGGCGCCGGCGGCGAGGTGCTGACCCGTGACGCGGAGGGGTTGGCGGAGTTTCTCTCGGCCGAAGGCTGGCAGTATACCGGCGGCTTGGACGAAACCGGCCAAAACGGGACCGGCCGCTTTGTGTTCGGCAGCGGCGCGGTATATGAGGGCGGTTTCGCTAAGGGACTGGCCGACGGCGAAGGGGCATATACCGACCCGGAGGGCCGGAAAATTTATGAGGGCGGCTTCAAAAACGGCCTGTTCAGCGGGACGGGGAGCTATACCGATCCGGACGGGAGGTTTACCTATACCGGCGGCTTCGCGGAGGGGTATTTTTCCGGCTCCGGAAAATATTATGAGCAGGATCATCTGAAATATGACGGCGCATTCGCCGGCGGGCTGCCGGAAGGGGAAGGGGCATACCACAGCCCCGACGGATGGACATATACCGGCGGATTCAGCAAGGGATTATTCGACGGGGAAGGGAAGCTGACCGATAAAGACGATAAAACCGTCTCCGGTGTTTGGGAGAAAGGGGTGAACAAATCCCATGATTAGATGGCTGAACGCCGGGCGTGTGCTGGGCTTGCTTTTAGTGCTGGGGTATCATTTTTTTCAGGATTTTCTGCCCGGCGGATTTTTTGGCGTGGACGTATTTTTTACCTTTTCCGGCTATCTGATCACCGCCCTCGCGGTGGAGGAATACCGCAAAAGCGGCAATTTCCGGCTCGGCTCCTTCTGTAAGCGGCGGTTTTTGCGGATCTGGCCGCCATTGGTACTGATGGCGGCGCTGACGCTGCCCTTCGCGCTGCTGATCTCGCCGGATTTCACCGCCGATATCGGCCGGCAGCTCGCTTCGGCGCTGGGCGGGGTCACCAACTGGTTTGAGATCCTGAACGGCGGCTCCTATGAGGCGCGGATGCTGCCGCATCTGTTCTTGCATACCTGGTCGCTGGCGGCCGAGATACAGTTTTACATCATCTGGGGGCTGTTCTGCGCGGCGGCGGTGTTCCTGTTGAGAAAGCTGACGCCGGAGGTGACGCGGCGCAGCTATGCCGTGCTGAAAGGGCTGCTGTTTGTGGTGTCAATCGCGCTGGCGGTGGTGTCCTATCTGCGGATGCGGGCGGGATATGCCGCCAATGCCGCCGACCCCTCGGCGGTGTATTTCGGGTTGGATACCCGCGGATTTCCCTTTATGCTCGGCGCGGCGGCGGGGGCGCTGTACGGCGTGCGGATAAAGGAGCGGGCCGGCTCGGCCGGCGCGAAGTTTTTTGCCGCCTGCGGGATGATTTTACCGGCGGCCGGGCTGTTTATCCTGTCTTTGTCGCTGCGGTTTTCGGATGAGAGCACCTACCGGACCGGCATTTTGGGCGCTTCGCTGCTCACAATCCTCATCATCCTGTCCGCCCGGCGGCTCCACGCGGTTACCGCGGGAACAGATGAGCCCCGGGCGCTGACGGTAACGTCTGACCTGTCCTACGGCATCTTCCTGTTCCATTGGCCGCTGTATGTGGTGTTTGCCCGGGGGCTGGGCTGGAAAGCCTGGCCGGCGGCGGCGGTCACGCTGGCGCTGTCGGCACTTTTCGCGGCGCTGATGCATTACGGTATTGAGCCGCTGTTACATACAAAACCGGGGGAAAAACGGCGGCGGCTGGCGCCGGTACCGGCGGCGCTGCTGATCGCGGCAATGGTACTGAGCGGTTTCGCGCTGAACCGGGCGCCGGTACGCAGCTCGTTGGAGGAGGAGATGCTGGCGGGCTATCTGTATCAGGACGCCGCCGCCATCGGATCGGCGGAAAAATTAGTCGGAGCGGTCAAAGACGAGCCGCTGGTTATCCCCGCCTCTATGCCGGTAATCGGCGACCTGATCCAAGGGCTTCCGGTCAGCAGCGGCGGCGGGTCGTTCCAGCCGGTTCCGCCGGTCCCGCCGCCGGTTATCCGCCCGCCGGGAGAGGATGACCAGACCGGCATACCCGCCGGCGTCACCATTATCGGCGATTCGGTGGCGCTGGGCGCCCGGAAAAGGCTGGCCGAATCGATCCCGCACAGCGATGTGGACACCGAGGGCAACCGGTCGATCGCGCTGGGGTATGAGTTGGTCATGGAATGGCAGCAGGCCGGCACGCTGCGGGAATATGTGGTGGTGGGCTGCGGCACCAACGGGACCGCCGACGTTTTTGAGAAGATCGATCTGCTGATCGCCAACCTGGCTCCCGGCCATCGACTGATCCTCATCACCCCCTTTGACGGCCGGGCCAGCGAAAAATGGCTGTCCTACCGGACGATGGTGTATTGCCGGGAGATTGCGGATCAATATCCCTTTGTGACAATAGCCGACTGGGCGGCGGTGATCAAACCCCGGGAGGAGCTGCTCGGCGCCGACCAGATCCATATCGGCGGCAACGCCGAAGCGATCCAGCTCTATGTCAACTGCGTCATCGAAGCCATCAACGAGGCGTCGGGCAAGCCGGCCAAGGAATAGTAGTAACCAACACATACACAATAAAGTATAGCCGCGGCGCGCCGCGGCTATACTTTTTGTCTGCGTTCTAACGCAATTACGCAAACCAGTATCGTACTCCTGATACCGTAAAAATCTGCTTTTTTGCGGAAATTTCTATTTTTTTCACAAAACCTCTTGACAAGCCGCTATTCGCAGTGATATATTTATAATAATTACAACTGCCCTTTCAGTTAAGTCAAACAAAGCGGCAGAAAAGTAATAATCTACTTATATACAAGGAGTATTATTTACAATGAAAAAGCAGACAATACATCTACTTGTCGCGTTGGCCTGTATCGCGTCACTGTGTCTGGGAGGCGCCATGCTGGATTCCTGGGCGTCATTGGTGAAGACGGTGCTGGCGCCGGCGATGGAGTATCTCGGCGTGTCGTCGGCATATGATCCGAACGGAGGTACTTCGGTGCATGTCCAGGTGTATTACAGCCACGACATAGAATACCCCTTGGTGACCGTCGAAACGGAGGATGGCAAGCGCGGCGTCTGTGACGGCCTGACCGGAGACGCCGTTATCGAGCCGGGTGAATATGATGAATTTTATTTTACTAACGGCTGGTTCAAGGTCAAGAAAAACGATCAATACGGCTTTGCCGACGTGACCGGAAAATTTGTGGTTCCCTGTACATATGATGATGTGGAAGTTTTTATTAATGGGCTGGCACAGGTTAAGAAAAACGGTAAATACGGATTTGTCAATACAACCGGACAATTGGTGGTTCCCTGTGAATATGATAGGGTTTCTGATTTCAGCGACGGTCTGGCAAGCGTCCAAAAGGACGGTAAACAGGGCTATGTCGATAAATCCGGACAATTGGTCATCCCCTGTGAATATGATAACGCGGGTATTTTTAGTAACGGTCTGGCAAGCGTCCAAAAGGACGGTAAACGGGGCTATGTCGATAAATCCGGACAATTGGTCATCCCCTGTGAATATGATGACGCGGATATTTTTAGTAACGGTCTGGCAAGCGTCCAAAAGGACGGTAAATGGGGTTATGTCGATAAAACCGGGAAGTTGGTGGTCCCCTGTGAATACGATGAAGCATTTGCTTTCAATAAAGGTGCGGCGGTTGTCGGGAAGATCGTTCCGCAGCTGTCGGAGCCACCGGTAGCGCCGGCAGAGCAGGAGCCGGTCCGGCTGTTGCTGTCGGCGCAACTGTATGACATGGATGACAACCGACCGGCTGCCGGATATGACAAGGTATTTGAATTCTGGGTATACGACGCGGAGCTTACCGTGATTGAGAAAGTGACTGTTAAAGCGGACGGCAACGACGTCATCGTAGACGACCTTCTACAGCCCGGCCAGACATATTATGTCGCCGAAGCCGGCGAGGAATCCGGGTTGTTTGAGAGCTTCTGCTATCAGTTGCACT
>WRDE01000171.1 GCA_009783605.1 Oscillospiraceae bacterium | reverse complement strand
TATCAGCTTATATGGCTCACAATTTTATTTTTCAATCTTTGGCAATGAAAACAATGAATATTACAATGCTTGTATTAAATATAATTATAAATCTCAAAAAATAAGTGATTACGGTTCATCTAAAACCAATTTTTATATCGAAATAACACGGTTTATAAGGACTAAGAACAGTGATTTTGAATTTTCGGCTACCTACCGTGACGATGAAATAGCCCAAACCTGCATCAGAGGTAATTATGCCAATGTGCATGGCGGCCCTGTTTATCTTTCTGAATTAAATGTAGAGCCCCTTCCGATTACTGCGGGATTCTCCGCCAGCAATAACTATGTTATCTGGCATGTTGACCGGGAGAACAACGGCGAATACCGGCTTGATTACTTTAAAATACCCAACGGCAATGACAGCGGAAGGATACCTGCGGTTACATTTAATGAGTGGGATGTAAAGGGAGAGATATATGAAGATACCATACATTACCGCGGAGACGGCGCGATCAACATATATAATATAGGTAATTATCAAACAGTTATGTATATTCTTCCGGATTCTATGGATATAGATAATTGTAAAAATGTTGAATTTATTATACATAATGATAGCTATATTGTTTTTTGCAGTCAGATTGGAACCGCACCTGTATATGCCATTGACAGAAAAACAAATCAACTTTTTGAGATTGTAAAATCAAGTGATTTTGATTGTAAATTTATCAATATATGCAAAGAAAAATTATATATTACATCAACCGGTTCCGTTACGGAAATCGATTTAAAAAAGCATACAAGAGCCACAATGAATATTGATGAAAAAATAGTACAGGCAAGATGCAGTATAGATGAACAATTTTTTATTTACGTTACATGCGGTACGGATGAAAGTATCATCTTATTTAAGTAGATTAAATGAAAAAGGAAGGACAATCTTATGCCCAAACTGACCCTCACCATCTTTGGCGAGAGCCACGGGCCGATTATCGGCTGTGTGCTGGCCGGGCTGCCGGCCGGTATTCCGGTGGACGGCGCGGCGATCGCGCTGCAGATGGCCCGCCGGGCACCCGGCGACGCCGCCTACGCCACTGTCCGCAGAGAAGCGGATCAGCCCGAGATTTTGTCGGGGGTATATAACGGGTACACCGCCGGCACGCCGGTGGCGATGATCATCCGCAACACCAATACCCGTCCGGCGGATTATGATGCCGTTGCTGCAAGTAACGGCGACGTCACGGGTGACAGCTCTGTTGCCGCAGGCGGCGGCGTTGTCCCGCGCCCGAACCACGCGGATTATCCGGCGGCGGTCAAATACGGCGGGTACGCCGATATGCGCGGCGGCGGGCATTTTTCGGGGCGGCTGACCGCGCCGTTGGTGTTTGCCGGCGCTTTATGCCGCGGGTTTTTGGCGCAAAAAGGTATCCGCGTCGCCGGCCATGTCAGCCGGATCGGCGATATCCGCGACAGCAGATTGGATCCGGTGGATCCCGGCAACGCGTTGCTGGAACGCCTGTCGGAGGCCGCTTTTCCGGTGATCGACGGGGTGGCCAAAGCCAGGATGCTGGAGCAGCTTGCCAAAGCCAGGGCGGACGGCGACAGCATAGGCGGCGCGGTGGAGGTGATAGCAACCGGATTGCCTGTGGGGCTGGGCAGCCCGCTTTTTGACGGCGCCGAAGGGGTACTCAGCCGCTGGCTGTTCGGCATCCCGGCGGTCAAAGCCGTCGCTTTCGGCGCCGGCGCCGCCTTCGCCGGCATGACCGGCAGCCAGGCCAACGATCCGTTTGTGATGCGGGGCGGCGATATCCGCACCGCGACCAACCACTGCGGCGGCATCCTTGGCGGGATGACGTCGGGTATGCCGCTGACCGCGGAGGTGACCTTCAAGCCGACCCCCTCCATCGCAAAAGAACAGCAATCGGTGGATCTGCACACCGGCCAGGCGGCAACGCTGGCCATAAAAGGCCGCCACGACCCCTGCGTAGTACCGCGGGCGGTACCCTGCGTGGAAGCGGCGGTGATGCTGGGGGTTGCCCAATTGATAGTGGAGAGTTGAGAGTCGTGGTAGAATAAGTAAAACGGGGAGAGGACAGCGTTATGAAAAAGGAATTTCCCGCGAGGCCGGATGCCATTACTGAACAGTGGTGCATAAATGCGGGCGGGTTTGCGTGGCAGGATTTTTTGACAGCCATGCCTTCGTTGGTATTCGTCGTTACCGGCTGGAAATCCAACCGAAAAGAAAACGCCTGTCTGCAATCCTGGGCGACCTTTGTCGGCGGCGGGACGGATGACTTTGTCTGTATTATAGGCAACGTTTTTCAAGGCGGGCATATGTATCGGTCACTAAAGGAAACCGGCGTCTGCGTGCTGAATTTCCCTTCCGGCGATGTGTATGACCGCTGTATCAAAACGATCGGAAACAATCGGTTTGAAGCGGATGAGATCACCGCCGCCGGTCTTACGGCGGAATGCGCCGTGAAGGTCGACGCCCCGCGGATCAAAGAGTGTTTCCTGAACATCGAATGTGAGTTTCTATGGGAGCATGAGCTTCTCGCGGGGAGCCATTTGATGACGATCGCGCTGAGAGCCGTCCACATCTGCATGGACAGTGACAGCTACGACCAAAACAAGCGCGGCAGATATGGCAGAACCGGATATCTGTATCAAATCCATTGCCCCACCAACCCGGAAACAGGAGAGATAGCACCGATTGGGGCCGGAACAGTGGAGCCGGGCGATCCCATTGCGTGGAATACAAAATAACCAGGCGCTGTCAGCCGCATAAAAATAACCCCGTAATTGAAATCGCTTCAATTACGGGGCCGTTTTTATAAACAGATAAAAATCCTGAGCAGGGAAGAACGCGAAACCGCCGTATATTGGCAGCCGTTGCCATTAGTCGGAGCGCTCTTCAGGGCCCCGCGCTTCCGCACCAATCTGATATGCAGAAACTATGAGCGGGGTCGAGCGAGGCCATTAGTCGCTGATATACGGCAGCAGCGCGAGATGGCGGGAACGTTTGATGGCCACTGTCAGTTCACGCTGGTGGCCGGCGCAGGTGCCGGTGACCCGGCGGGGCAGGATCTTGGCGCGTTCGGATAAAAACCGGCGCAGCCGGGCGACATCTTTATAATCGATGACTTCGATCCGGTCGGCGCAGAAAGCACAGACCTTGCGGCGTTTACGCCCGCCCCGCTGGGGCCGTTCGGAACGCTCGGGCCTGTCAACTCTGTCAGACATCGGAAAAAACCTCCTTCTTTTTTAGAACTTAGTCTTGAGAACTTAGAACTCAGAAAATAAACTGTGAGCACAAACTTGAAAACACCGTTATCTAAGCTCTAAACTCTTTTAAAACGGCAGATCATCGTCTCCTGCGGTGATCTCCTCAAAATCGCCTTCCGCGGCGGTGGAAAAAGCGGGCTGCGCTTCATTGAATGACGGCGCTTCGCCGGTTTGAGACTGAGATGTTTCTCCGAACCGCGGCGTGTCGTTATAGCGCGGCGTATCGTTATAGCGCGGTGTGTCGTTATAACGCGGCGCGTCGTTGTAGCGCGGTCCGTCATTGTAACGCGGTGCGTTGTCGGAGCCGCCGTAACGGTTGTCGGGCGGGGCGTTGAACGGAGCGGGAGAATAGCCGCCTGCACCATAGTTGGAAGCGGTGTTTTTGGATTCGGCAAAGTAGACGTTTTCGGCCACCACTTCATAAGCGGTACGCTTGTTGTTCTCCTTATCGATATACTGCCGGGACTGCAGCGCTCCCTGCAAGCCCAGACGATTACCTTTATGGAAATAGCGGCAGACGAATTCGGCGGTCTGGCGCCAGGCGACGATGTTGATAAAATCGGCCTGACGCTGTTCCTGTCCCTTGGGCTGATAGGTACGGTCGACGGCGATGGTAAAGCTGACGACCGGCACGCCGGCCTGGGTATGCCGCAGCTCGGGATCGGCAACCATACGACCGAGCAGACAGATAACGTTCATAATCTTTTTACTCCTCTTACAATACGGTCCGGTTTTATTCTTTGCGGATAACCAATGAACGCAGGACGCCTTCGGTGATCTTGGAAACCCGCTCCAGCTCGGCCGGGAACGCGGGTCCGCCCTCAAAATTAAAGAGCACATAGAACCCTTCCGGCTCGTCGTTGATGGGATACGCCAGCCGGCGTTTGCCCCATTCGTCGATCTGGCCGATGGCGGCATGCTGTTCGATCAAAGACTGAAACTTCTCTTTGATCGCAGCAATGCCGTCTTCACCTAACGTCATCGAAAAGACAAAGACGGCTTCATAATTGGCTTTGACTGTTGGCATTTTTGCACCTCCTTATGGGCTGATGGCTCACCGTGTAAGATGAGCAAGGAAGCAATCATTCAGTATTAAAATTTGAAAAACTGCTCACGCGTGTCTGCGCACGGAAAACACGCGGGGATAGTATAACAGGGTTTTATCAGTACGTCAAGGGGTGCGGAGAAAAAAACTTGTTTTTTCTCCGTGTTGTCAATGGATATGGGGGTGTCGGTTTACTATATTAATCACAACTCGACCGCAGCCTTGCTCGGTCCTCCATCCTTAGGTTCAATTCATTCGTCAGAAACGCACTTATAAACGGGATGTTTTCGTCGTTGACCGGGAACATAAAGCAGTTGTACTGGCACTTCTGATGGTGTGCGCCTTTTAAAATGAATTCATACCCCATGCGGCACCTGGAATTGCACTTTGTGTTGTCGATAAGCCGCTTGCATACAGGCGCTTTTTCGATGGCTTTCACCATTTCGCCCGGCAGTGTTTCAAGAAAGTTATTGTACCGGTTCACGGCATCGCCGTAAATGCGGGTGACAAGTCCGCTTTTTCGGAACACAAAATTCAATATCACCCGTTTGTTCCTGTCCGAATATGACACGAGATATCCGTTTTTGGCAATGTCCATTTTTATGCTGCACCCGTTTTCTATCAGCAAATCGTGTGTCCGCATGACAAACTCATGGTATGCCGGATCCACATCCATTAAAAAATCTTCAAATTTTAAGTTTTTCTTGTCCACGATAGTTTCCTCCCTTATTCTGCATTTTTCATCCTTTTACCAATTCTGCCAGCTTGAATGCCGTGTTGGCGTTTCTTACTGTAATGGCATTGTAAGCGGATTTGCTCTGTACGATTTTCGTCAGGCGTGTGCGCGAGAAGGTCGCGATGGGCGCCGACCAGAATATCACCCTGTCGTGATGATCTATCTTCTCATATTCAGGTTTAATCTCACCAATCTGCGTGAGCACCTCCGCCGTCGTCATTGGCGGAATGACAAAAATAGCGTTATGTTTGGAATCGGCGTCGTGTCCCCACCAGCCC